>CALXAW010000040.1 GCA_944386375.1 uncultured Clostridia bacterium | reverse complement strand
AAAACAAGAACTAGCACTAGAAAATGGATTAACAAAAGAGTGGCTAATAACAAATGGTATAGGAGGTTTTGCAAGTTCTACAATAATAGGAGCAAATACAAGAAAATATCATGGACTGCTATTAGCACCACTTACTCCTCCAGCTAGAAGATTTTTAATATTATCTAAACTAGACGAAAGTATAGAAATAAATGGTAAAAAAACAGAACTATATACAAATGTGTGCAAAAACTATATATCTACAGGTTATAAATATCAAACAAGTTTTAGAAAAGAATTTGTACCAGTATTTACATACAAAGTAGAAAATACAGAAATAACAAAAATAATTTGTATGGAATATGGAAAAAACACTGTAGGTGTATATTATAAAATTAGAAATGGAAAAGAAAAAGCAAAACTAAATTTAGCACCAGTTGTAAATTATAGAGATTTTCACCAAATGAGTACAGACCATGTGTTTTCTGTAAAACAAGAATTACAAGAAAACATGGTAAAATTAGTAATAGATAATAACGAAAATACACCAATATATCTTAAAACATCAGAAGGAAACTATATAAAACATGAAAATGACACATTTTACAATATGTTTTATATAGAAGAAGAAAAACGAGGACTATACCCAGAAGAAAATCACACAGTACCAGGTGTATTTGAAATAGAAATAGAGCCAAACCAAGAAAAAGAAATATCATTTATTTGTTCACTAGAACAAATAGAAGAAGTAAATGTAAAAAACATTATAAATAACGAAATAATAAGATTAAACCACATATTTAATAATTCTTTATTAATAGATAATAGAAAAGAAAATAAAACAAAAAAAGAATTAGAACATGACGAATTAATAAGAGAATTTTTAGTAGCAACAGATAATTTTATAGTAAATAGACCGTCATTTGGGTTACATACAGTTATTGCAGGTTACCCATGGTTTTTAGACTGGGGACGTGACAGTTTAATATCATTTGAAGGTTTGTTATTAATACCAAAAAGATATGAAGTTATAAAAGAAGTATTTTTAACATATGTAAGAGATATGAAATATGGGTTAATTCCAAATGGATATTCAGGATATGATAATAGGCCATTATACAATAGTGTAGATGCATCACTTTTATTATTTGAAGCTATAAAAAAATATTTAGATTATACAGGAGAATATGGTTTTGTAGAAGAAAATTTGTATAGATATTTAGAGCAAGTAATAGAAAATTATATACAAGGAATAGACCTAGATGACAATAATATATATTTAGACTCAGACTATTTATTAGTATCTGGTACAGAATATACACAAAATACTTGGATGGATGCAAAATATGGAGATTTTGCGGTAACACCACGAAATGGTAAAGCAGTAGAAATAAATGCAATGTGGTATAATGCATTAATGATAATGGCAGAATTAACAACAAAAATAGGTAAAAAAAGTAGAGCAAAAGCATATAAAGATTTAGCAGAAAAAAGTAAAATAGCATTTAACAATAATTTTTACAATAAAAAAAGAAAATGCTTATATGATGTAATTGGAGATGGCAAAATACGTCCAAATCAATTATTTGCATTGTCTTTAACATATCCAGTAGTAGATCCAGATTCAGAGATGGCAAAAAATATATTTAATACAGTAACTAAAAAATTATTAAATAATTATGGACTAAAAACACTTGCAAAAGGAGAAGAAAACTATGTAGACATATACGAAGGTGGCAGTTTTAGAAGAGATATGAGCTATCACCAAGGTATTACATGGCCATGGCTTTTAGGACCATATTATGATGCTTTTAAAGCAATAATAAAAGCAGAAAAAAATAAAAAAGCAAAAGCAGAATTAGAAGAAGGGTTAGAAAAATTTAGAAATCAAATATATAAAACATTTAAAAAAGAGATGCAAGAAACAAGCTGTATAGGCAGTATTTCTGAATTATATGATTCTAAAAAACCACAATTACCAAAAGGTGCTTTTGCACAGGCTTGGAGTGTGGGCGAAGTATTTCGTATAATTTTAGGAAAATAGAATATAAGTAAAGTTTTGAATAATTAAAATAATAGTATTATAACAAGTAAGGAGGTAGAATATGGTAACAATAGACGAGTTAGAAAAAGGTTTAAAAACAAATAACCTAGCCAGTATCTACCTTCTTTTTGGTGAAGAATTATTTTTATTAGAAAGCAATTTAAAAAAAATAAAAAAGCAATTTGGAGATTGTATAAAAGGGATAAACTATATATTATTAGACGAAGATAATGTAGAAGAAATAATATCAGATATACAAACACCAGCATTTGGCTATGAAAAAAAGCTAATAATTGCTAGAGATACAGGAATATTAAAAAAAGAGGGCAAAAAGAAAAATGCAAAATTACAAGAACTAAAAGAAAAGTTAAATAATTATATAACAGAAAATATAGATATAATAAATCAATCTGTTGTAATTGTTTTTATAGAAAAAGATGTAGAAAAGTCTAAATTATATAAAACAATAGAAAAGTTAGGGGTGGTATGTGAGTTTAGCTTTCAAAAACCACTTCAAATAAAAAAAAGGTTAAAGGCAATATGCAATGGTTATAAAGTAAATATAGAAGAAAGTACCTTACAATATTTTATAGAATGTTGTGGTACAGATATGCAAAATCTTATAAACGAAATACGAAAGTTAATAGAATATGTAGGAAGCGGAGGAACCATTGTAATAGACGATATAGACAAATTATGTATAAAGCAAATAGAAAGTGTTATATTTGATTTAACAGATA
Source organism: uncultured Clostridia bacterium (assembly GCA_944386375.1). GTDB lineage: Bacteria > Bacillota > Clostridia > TANB77 > CAG-508 > CAG-269. The sequence goes on along the minus strand of CALXAW010000040.1, from coordinate 8,412 downwards.
ATTTAGGCAAAAAAAATATTGCTCAATCTTTAGATATTTTGCATAATTTAATTTATAATAAAGAACCTGTGCAAAAAATTTTAATTACATTATATAATCATTTTAAAAAATTATATATACTAAAACTTGCAGTTAAATACAATAAAAATATTCCAGAAACATTAAGTTTAAAACCTAATCAAATGTTTTTAGTAAGCAAATATAAAACACAGGCAAATTATTTTAAAGAGCAAGAGTTAAAAAATATTTTGCAAGAGTTAATTGATTTAGATTATAAATATAAAATTGGGTTAATTGATGTAAATGTGGGGTTAGAGAGCATTTTATGTGCATATGTTAATTAGAGTATTATAAAATGTATATTTAAGTCACTTTTGGATAAAATAACTATAAATTTTATTTAAAGGTGATAATATGTTAAAAATTTTTAAAAATAAAAAAGTCTTTTTAGCAATAAGTGCAGTAACAATTATAGGGATTGTAGTTTTTGTAACTTTTTTTGAAAATAGCGAATCACTTGCGCTTTCTAAATATGGTTCTAGAGGTCAAGAAGTAACACAAATACAAGAAAAATTAAAAAGATGGGGTTATTATAAAGGAAATGTAGATGGTATATATGGTAGCCAAACAGTAGAAGCTGTAAAACTATTTCAAAGAAAAAATGGACTATCTGTAGATGGAATAGCAGGGCCTAAAACATTAGAAGCGATGGGCATAATGAATAGCAGCTCAAGTGGTTCTAGTAGTTCTGGAAGTTCTAGTAGCAATTCGTCAGATTTAAATTTGCTAAGTAGAGTAATATATGGCGAGGCAAGAGGAGAACCATATACAGGGCAAGTTGCAGTAGGTGCAGTTGTTTTAAATAGAGTAAAAAATAGTTCATTCCCAAATACAATTGCAGGAGTGGTATATCAATCTGGAGCATTTGATGCAGTATCAGATGGACAAATAAACTTAACACCAGATAGTACAGCAAAAAAAGCAGCACAAGATGCCCTAAATGGCTGGGATCCATCATATGGATCAATATATTATTTTAATCCTAGTACAGCTACAAATAAATGGATATGGTCAAGACCACATACAGTAACAATAGGTAAACACAGATTTTGTAAATAAATTATATAATCAAAAATATTGTGCCCATAAGTAAATTAAAGTTACTTATGGGCAATTTTGCATAAATTATAAAGAAAAAATAAAAAAATGGTTGTAAATTTTGCAAAATACTGATATACTAATGATATTAAAAAAAGACCATTAAAGGAGGAATTTAAAATGGAAGAAAATAAAAAAGAAGAAATATTAGAAGAGGTGCAAGAAGAAATAAACACAGAAAACGAAGGAATAAAAATATCAAATGATGTTATAGCTGTAATTGCAGGTGTTGCAGTATCAGAAGTTCCAGGAGTTTCTAGCATGTCTGGAGGATTTGCAGGAGGAATATCAGAAGTATTAAGTGGAAAGAAAAACTTAGCAAAAGGTATAAAAGTAGAAGCAGACGAAAAAACAGCAAAAATAGATGTAAACATAAATGTAGAATATGGTACACGTATACCAGATGTTGCTTTCGAAATTCAAAACAGAGTAAAAAAAGCAGTAGAAAGCATGACAGGCTTAAAAGTAGAAGAAGTAAATGTACATGTACAAGGTGTTAATACAAAAACATTAGAAAATGACGAACAAGAAGAAGAAAAAATAGAGGAATAATAATTAGGAGAAATGAAGTATGAAATTTTTAGAAAAAATCACATTAATTATATATTCTAATATAATGTTAATTATATCAATAATATTATGTTTGCTTATATTTAGATGGTTAGACTATAATGTAATATCAAATATATGTTATAAAGCAATAACACTAGAAACACCATCAAATATAATATTAGCAATAAGTGTAATATTTATATTACTATCAATAAAATGTATATTTTTTACATCAACAAATAAAGAAGAAAAAGCAAAACAAGGAATACTATTAGAAAACCAAAATGGAAAACTTATGATATCTCAAGAAACAATAGAAAACTTAGTAAATACAGTAGTAAAAGGCTTTGAGAGTGCAGAAGATGTAACAACAAAAATAGCAGTAGATAAAGAAAATAACCTAATAGTATATGTAAATATGGTAGTAAGTCCAAATGCAGTAATAAAAGAATTATCTACAAATTTACAATCAAAAATAAAAGAAGCGGTAAAAAAAGCATCAGATTTAGAAGTAAAAGAAGTAAATATAAAAGTAAAAAATATTGCTCCAAAGCAAAATGAGACAAGTAATAATTAAGGTATTTTAAGGTTGAAAAATTTTAAAATTTAAAATTTTTCAAACCTTATTTACTACCAGGCGAAAGGAATGATAAAAAAATGGAAGAGCTAAAAAACTTTATAAAAACCTATAGAGGTGCAATAATTGGAGTTATAGTAGCAATACTAATAATATTAACAAGACTTGATGACTTAATAATGGCTATTATAATAATTGGTATATGTGCATTTGTAGGAAATTATATACAACAAAACAAATATGATGTAAAAGAAAAATTAAAAAAATTTATTGATAGAATGTAGCATAGAAAGGAAGCAAAAATGAATAGATCAGCTGTTAGAGAATTAACATTTAAACTTATATATAGTTTAGAAATACAAAGAGAAAAAGACTTACAAGAACAAATAGAATTATATATAGAAAATAACAATATAACAGACAAAAAAGCAATTGAATATATAGAAGATATAATAAAAGGAATTAACTTAAACGTAGAAGAAATAAACAAATTAATAGAAAAAAATCTAAAAGCTGATTGGCAACTAGAAAGAATTTCTAAAATAGATTTAAGTCTATTAAAACTTGCAATATATGAAATAAAATATAAAAATATTCCATATAAAGTAGCAATAAATGAAGTAATAGAGCTTGCAAAAAAATATGGAGAAGAATCATCTAAAAAATTTATAAATGGAGTATTAGCAAGTGTTATAAAAGAAATTGGAGAATAATAAATGGAATATAATACAGTAACTGTAACAGAGTTAAATAAATATATAAAAGAGAAATTCGAGCAAGATGAAGCATTAACAAACATTATAGTAAAAGGCGAAATCTCTAATTTTAAAAACCATTATTCTGGACATCTTTATTTTACATTAAAAGACGAAAATGCAATTGTAAAATGTGTAATGTTTAAAAACTACACAGAAAGGCTAAAATTTGAGCCAAAAGATGGAACAGAAGTAATGGTTTTTGGTAGTGTGTCTGTTTTCGAAAAAGGAGGAACATACCAAATATATGTAAAAGCAATGAAGCAAGACGGAATAGGAGACTTATATGCAAAATACGAAGAAGTAAAAAAAAGATTAGAAAAAGAAGGATTATTTGACACTTCACACAAAAAAAAGATACCAATAATGCCAAAAGTAATAGGAGTGCTAACATCACAAACAGGTGCAGTAATAAGAGACATAATAAATGTATCAACAAGAAGGAACCCAAATGTATATATACGTTTATTACCAGTACCAGTTCAAGGAGAAGGAGCTTGCAACAAAATAGCAGAAGCAATAAAAATAATGAATGAAAATAAACTAGCAGATGTAATAATAGTAGCCAGAGGTGGTGGTTCATTAGAAGACTTGTGGCCATTTAACGAAGAAGTAGTAGCACATGCAATATATGAGTCAGAAATCCCAATTATATCTGCAGTAGGACACGAAACAGACTTTACAATAGCAGACTTTGTAGCAGACCTTAGAGCACCAACACCATCAGCAGCCGCAGAACTCGCTGTACCAGACATATTTGATATAAAAGACAAAATAAATACATACAAAAAAAGACTACGAATATCATTAAAAAAGAAATTAGAATTAACCAGGCTAAAATATGAAAAAATAATGTCTAGTAGTGTATTTAAAGACCCAACAAAAAGAATAAATGACAATTATTTAAAAATAGACTCATACACAAAAATGCTAGAAAACAGAATAAACATAATTTACAAAGACAAAAAAACAAATTATATAAAACTAGTTACAAAACTTGACACACTAAGTCCATTAAAAACTTTAACGAGAGGATATTGTTTAGCTGAGCTAGATGGAAACATAATAAAAAGTGCAAAAAACATTAAATCTGGAGAGCAAATAGATTTAAGATTTTTTGACGGAAACAAAAAGGCTAAAGTATTATAGCATATATAAAATTAAATTATGCAAAAGGAGGAATTAAATTGACAACAGCCCATAAAATAATAATAGTTTTAATAGCAATGGTAATAGCATCTGGGATAATATATTATGCCAGTGAAAAATATATGGCACAAAAATTAGAAAATGAGCCAGCTACCCAAAATACTAACGAAGTTTTTAATATATATTTAAACAATACCCCAACTAGTAACACAGCAAATCAAGTTACAACAAATAATAATACTACTAGTAGTCAAGAAAATGTAAAAGTAGAAGGTACAAATGAACAAAAAGCACTTGCATTAGCACAAAATATGTGGGGAGCAAGTGACAACACTGTTCATTACCAAATTGCAAAACAAGAAGGAAATATATATTATGTATCTGTAATAAGAACAGATACTACAGAAGTATTAGCATGGTATAAAGTAAATGTAGAAAATGGAGAGGTAAGTGGATATTAATGAGCAAAGAAAATAAAATAAATTTTGAAAGTGAACTAAAAAAATTAGAAAACATAGTAGCAGAGCTAGAAAAAGGAGAACTAAACTTAGACGAATCTGTAACAAAATTTGAAGAAGGAATAAAAATCTCAAAAGAATGTAATAAAATGTTAGAAGAAGCAGAAAAGAAAATTACTATTTTGCTAGAAAAAGACGGAACTCTAGAAGAAGAAAACTTTGTAAGTGAATAAAACAAAAACAATAGAAGAACAGTTGGCAAAAAATAAAATAAAGCATTGCCAGCAGATAGGAGAAGCACTGTGGAAGAAATAAATCAAATATTAACAAACAAATACATATACATACCATTACTATTATGGTTTTTTATCCAATTATTTAAAGTAATATATGATTTAATTACAACAAAAAAATTTAATTTTAAAAGGATACTTGGAGCAGGAGGAATGCCAAGTTCTCACTCTGCTGTAGTAACATCAATTGCAACACTAATAGGAAAAAACGAAGGATTTAATACACCAATATTTGCATTATCTTTAATATTTGCATTTGTAGTAATGTATGATGCAGCAGGAGTAAGAAGAGCAGCAGGAAAACAAGCACAATTATTAAATAAAATAATCGAAACACCAGGTCTTACAACAGGGCAAGTATCTGAAAAATTAGTAGAAGTATTAGGACATACCCCAATACAAGTAATAGTAGGAGCAATAATAGGAATTGTAGTAGGCATATTAGCATAGGAGGTGTTAGATGTGACAGATATAGAAATAGCAAGAAATACAAAATTAAATAATATACAAGAGATAGCAGAAAAATTAAATATACCAGAAGAATACATAGAGCAATATGGAAAATATAAAGCAAAAATATCAAATAAATTATATGAAAAAGTAAAAACTAAAAAAGACGGAAAACTAATATTAGTTACAGCAATAAACCCAACACCTTTAGGCGAAGGAAAAACTACAGTATCAATAGGAATAGCAGACGGATTACGCAAAATAAACAAAAATGCTGTATTAGCATTAAGAGAGCCATCTTTAGGTCCAGTATTTGGTATAAAAGGTGGAGCAACAGGTGGAGGAAAAACACAAATAGCACCAATGGAAGACATAAACCTTCATTTTACAGGAGATATACATGCAATAACATCAGCAAATAATTTATTATCAGCATTAATAGACAATCATATATATAATGGAAATAAACTACAAATAGAAAAAGTAGTATGGAAAAGATGTGTAGACTTAAATGATAGACAATTAAGAAAAATAAAAACAGGTTTAGCAGGCGAAAAAAATACTGTTCCAAGAGATGATTCATTTGATATATCTGTTGCATCAGAAATAATGGCAATACTATGTTTAGCAACAGACATAAATGACTTAAAAACAAAATTAGGCAATATTTTAATAGGATATAATAAGCAAAACAAGCCAATATATGCAAAAGACCTAAAAGCAGAAGGAAGCCTAACAGTATTATTAAAAGATGCATTAAAACCAAATTTGGTACAAACCCTAGAACATACACCTTGTATAGTTCATGGCGGACCATTTGCAAATATAGCACATGGTTGCAATAGCATTATAGCTACAAAGCTTGCATTAAAACTAGGTGACTATATAGTAACAGAAGCAGGATTTGGAGCAGATTTAGGAGCAGAAAAGTTTTTAGACATAAAATGCAGAAAGATAAACATAGCTCCAGATGCAGTAGTATGTGTTGCAACAGTAAAAGCAATAAAATACCATGGAGGAGCAGACATAAAAAACATCTTAGACGAAAATATGCAAGCATTAGAAAACGGAATGAGCAATGTATATAGACATATAGATAATTTAAAAAATAAGTATGGCTTAAATGTAATAGTAGCATTAAACAGATACAATACAGACACAGAAAAAGAATTAGAATATGTACAAAATAAATTAAAAGAAAAAAATATTCCAGTAAGCCTAGTAGAAGGATGGGCACAAGGAGGAATAGGAGCAAAAGACATTGCCGAAAAATTAGTAAAATTATGCGAAAATCCAAATAAATTTAAATGTATATATAATCTAGAAGAAGACATAAAAGCAAAAATAGAAAAAGTTGCTAAAAATATTTATGGTGCACAAGATGTTAATTATACAAAAGAAGCATTAGAAAATATAGCTAATATAGAAAAAATAGGATATAATAAATTACCAATATGTATAGCAAAAACACAATATTCATTTTCAGACAATCCAGAAAATTTAGAATGTAAAGAACCATTTTCTATTACAGTAAGAGATGTAGAACTAAAGGCAGGAGCAGGATTTATAGTAGTATTATGTGGAAAAATATATACAATGCCAGGCTTGCCAAGTAACCCAGCTGCAGAAAAAATAGACATAGACGAAAACGAAAATATAATTGGAATTTTTTAGAGATATTTGTGTGCAACTTTGGAGCAAAAAGACTTTTATACTAAGTAGTATAAAAAACCTCTAATTGCTAAAAATAATAATAAAGTTAAAAAAGTAACTTTATTATTTAGTAATTAGGAGGTTTTTTTGTGTATAATTTTAGAACAGATTTAGCATTAGAAAGAAGAGATTTATATAAAAAAGCAAATAATATAGAAAACGAAGTAGATGGGATAGAAACAGAAGAAGAAGAAATAAACGAAAAACTAAAAGTATCTAGAGTAAAAGTAACAAACGAAGCGGGCGAAAAGGCAATAGGAAAGCCAAAGGGAAATTATATTACAGTAGATGTAAAACAGCTAAAAATTGCAACAGAAGAAGATATCCAAAAAGCAGCAGAAACATTATCTAAAGAATTGGTTCCAATATTAGACTTGCACACAGACAGGCAAGGGCCAATTTTAGTAGTCGGGTTAGGCAATATATATGTAACTCCAGATAGCCTAGGACCAAAAGTAATAAATGACATAGATATAACAAGGCATTTAATAAATTATCTTCCACAATATGTAGAAGAAGGAACAAGAGAAGTAAGTGCAATTTCTCCAGGAGTGCTTGGTACAACAGGAATAGAAACAATAGAAATACTAAAAGGTATAGTAGATAATATAAAACCAAAGCTTTTAATTGTAATAGATGCATTAGCATCAAGGAGTATAGAAAGAATAAGTAGTACAATACAAATATCAGATACAGGTATTGTTCCTGGTGCAGGTGTAGGTAATGCTAGAAAAGAAATAAGTAAAAACACGCTAAATATACCGGTTGTGGCAATCCGGCATTCCTACAGTTGTAGAAACTGCAGTACTTGTAAATGATTGTATAGATGTTTTTATAGAAAAACTTCAAGATGAGGCAAAGTCAAATGATTATTTAAATAAGTTAAAAGAGCAAGATAATTATGAAGAAATAAAAGAAGCATTACTTCCAAAGGATTTTAATTTTATTGTAACACCAAAAGAAATAGATGGCTTAATAGAAAATATGAGTAGTGTAGTAGCAAGAGGAATTAACTTAAGCTTATAACAAGCCTAGAAAGGAGCACACAATTTTAGCTTTAGCAAAATTGTGTGCTCTGTTCTGGTATAGGAAAAATTCGATTTTTCCTATACCAGAAGTCGCTACGTTCCAACAAATTAAAAAAAATTATAAAATGTATTGACATAAAATACATAAAATGGTAAAATAAATAAAATCATTTAATAGAAAGTTAACTTCTAAGAGATTTTGATTTTTAACAAGTAAAAAATTTAGTCAAAATATTATTTCTAGATTTTAAATCTAAATTTAAAAGAAAAGTGAATATG
>CALXAW010000039.1 GCA_944386375.1 uncultured Clostridia bacterium | reverse complement strand
AGAATTATGTTTAAAAACTTAAGAGGAGGAAAAAGTATGTTAAAAAAAGTTGCAATACTTGCAAATGGAGGAGATGTAGCAGGCTTTAATGCAGTAATACGCGCAATTAAAAAAACATGTGAAAATGAAAAAATAGAATGTTATGGTTTTATAGAAGGATATAAGGGACTATTAGAAAATAATTTTATCCGTTTAGATAATCAGCCAATTGCATCAGGTATATTGCCTAAAGGAGGTTCAATAATAGGTTCATCTACAAATTCTAATGTATTTAAATATAAAGTAGAAGAAAATGGAGAAATTGTATATAAAGATTTATCAGAACAATGTGTTCAAAACATAAAAAACAATAACTTTGACTGTGTTTTTGCATTAGGCGGAGATGGAACACAAAAATCTGCTAGAGATTTTTACTTAAGAGGAGTAAATATAATAGGTGTACCAAAAACAATAGATAATGATGTAGCATGTACAGAAATAACTTTTGGATATAATACAGCTGTATCTGTTGCAACAGAAGCATTAGATATACTACATACAACAGGATAAACACATCATAGAATTATGGTGCTAGAAGTAATGGGAAGATATGCAGGCTGGATAGCACTAGAATCAGCTATAGCCGGAGGTGCAGACATTGCATTAATACCAGAAGTACCATTTGATATAAATAAGGCAGTAGAAAAAATAGAAGAAAGAAGAGCAATAGGTAAAAACTTTAGTGTAGTAGTCGTAGCAGAAGGAGCTGCGCCAAAAGGAGGAAGTATATCTATAGCAGGAACAAGAGATAATGGTGAAGGTGTAGACAATACAAAACTTGGAGGAATAGGAGAAAGAGTAGCAAGAGAGCTAGAAAGATTAACTGGATTAGAAGCAAGAAATACAACATTAGGATATATGCAAAGAGGTGGAACACCAACAGCTTATGATAGAGTTCTTTCTACAAAATATGGAGCTAAAGCAATGAGTTTAGCTCTACAAGGTAAATTCGGAGTACTAACTGTAATAAAAAATGGAAGATTAGATTATGTACCACTAGAAGATGTTGTAGGTCAAAACAAAGAGATAGGTGCAGTTTCTGGAAATACAAAAACAAGTAATATACGTAAAGTAACAATGGATGACGACTTGGTAAAAACAGCTAAAAGCATCGGTATTTGCTTAGGAGAATAAAATCTGTAGCAAAATTTAAGATTAATTGTGCCAATACAAAATACTTAGGAGGAATAATTTATGAAAAAATTAAAAAACGAAAAAGGTTCGATAACACTATTTGTACTAATTGCGATGTTGTTTTTTATAATAATAGCTGTTAGTGCATATACACTTGCTATGAGCAAATTACAAGCACAAGAAGACGAAACAAAACAAATTGCAGAAAACTATGGTACAAATTTAGATGACGAAAGCTTGGCACAATTATATCAAAATTTAACCTCTAATTTAGACGAAAATGGTTGTTTTACAAAAACAAGTACAATAAATGGAGACAATCCAAGTAGCGAAAACCCAACAATACCAGAGGGCTTTAAACCAGTAAACACAGACACATCAAACTGGGGAGACGGCAAAAATACACCAACCCAAGAGGATGTATCAGCAGGTTTAGTAATAGAAGATGGCAAAGGTAATCAATTTGTTTGGGTTCCAGTAGATGGTACAAGCCTAAAATATGAGAAACATAAATATGAACAAACAGAAGTAGACGATACACAAAGTTTAGTTCAAGACTCTTCAAATGGAAATTGGAGCACTTTTAATTATAGAAATTATAATGATTGGAGCGCAGACACCAAAAATGAAGAAAGCGTAGAAAAATATGGTGGGTTTTATGTAGCAAGATATGAAGCAGGAATTCCAGAAAATGCAGACTTTTTTGCAAATGAAAGTAAAACAACATATTATACAGACAAAACCAATATACAAAAAAACACAACAAATTATGTACCAGTAAGTAAACAAAATGCACCAGTATGGAATTATATAACACAAGAAAATGCAAAAAAAGTATCAAATAAAATGTATTTAGAAAGTAATTCTGTAACAAGTAGCTTAATAGATGGAACAGCTTGGGACACAGTAGCACAATGGGTGTCTGAAAATAATGATGTTGTAAACTGTTCTAAATGGGGAAATTATTTAGGTACAACATTTACAATAGATGGATTATATGCAAAACATAATTGGCAAAATGATAAATGGGAAATAGCCACAAATTATAATAATGGAAGTTACACTAAAACAGACACAGAATATTTAGAAACAGCAACAGGAATAGTAGAAAAAAATATTGCAAACAACATATATGATTTAGCGGGAAATGTATGGGAGTGGACATCAGAAGAAGGTAAACATAATACAGAAAACACAGAGAATAACACATTTGCAGTTATTCGTGGTGGTGGATTTGACGGAAGTGGTGCAACATACCCTATAACATATCGCAATGGAAACAATAATGCTTCCACATATGCAGATGTGACTACAGGCTTTAGAGTAGTGTTATATTTAAAGTAAATATGTTGACATAATTTAAAAATAATGATATAAAGGAAGAGTGGTAAAATGTTAAATAAGAAAAAAATAGCAATATTAATTGGAATAATTTTAGCAATAGTATTAATTATAGCAATAGTATTTGCAGTAAAGGGAGATGGAAGCTCAAAAGTAGCTAAATTGTACAATACATTAGAAAATAGCCAAGCATATATATTTAATATGTCTAATAACGAAAATTACCAATTATCTATGGCAAGAAAAGAAGGAAAAACATGTATAGACATGACAAATGCAGACGAAAAAACAACAACATTAATAAAAGACGGCATAACATATTTATTGTTACACTCTTCAAAAGAATATATCATATATGATGGAGATGTTGCAGCAGAAGAAAATATAATGACAGATATGTTGGCAAGTTTAGTAAATACAGAACATAGCACAGGAAAAGAAGAGATAAATGGTAAAAAATACAAATACGAAGAATATGTAGGGTTTGATGGATTTATGATATCAGCTGGAAGAGATATAGACCAAAGTCAAATAAAAACAAGATTTTATTTTGATGGAAACAATTTAGCTTATATAAAAACAATTGTAGGAGACCAAGAAGAATTGCTAAATACATCAATTTCTTATGATGTAGGTGACGAATTATTCGAAATACCATCAGACTATGCCCAAGTAGAATAAGCAAATGTTATAAAAGAAAGGATTGAAAACAAAATGAAAAAACACGAATTAGAAGGAAAGTATAATCCAAAAGATTTTGAAGATAAACTATATGAAGAATGGAATAATAAAGGTTATTTTAAGCCATCAATGGATAAAACAAAAGAAAGTTATTGTATAATGATGCCACCACCAAATGTTACAGGAAAATTACATATGGGACATGCATTAGATGGCACAATGCAAGACATACTAATTCGTTATAAAAGAATGTGTGGATATAATACATTATGGCTTCCAGGAACAGACCATGCCGCAATTTCTACAGAAATGAAAGTAGTAGAAAAATTAAGAGAAGAAGGAAAAGAGAAAAAAGACCTAGGAAGAGAAAAATTCTTAGAAGAAGCATGGGAATGGACAAAACACTATGGAGGAACAATACAAAATCAACAAAAAAAATTAGGATGTTCTTGTGACTGGGAAAGAAATAGATTTACATTAGACGAAGGACTATCAAATGCAGTATTAGAGCAATTTATAAATTTATATAATAAAGGACTAATATATAAAGGAACAAGAATGGTAAACTGGTGTACAAATTGTAATACATCTGTATCAGATATAGAAGTTGAATACAAAGAAGAACAAACTCATTTATGGCATATAAGGTACAAAATAACAGGAACAGAAGACGAATATGTTGTAGTTGCAACAACAAGGCCAGAAACAATGTTAGGAGACACAGCAGTTGCGGTACATCCAGATGACGAAAGATATAAGCATTTAATAGGAAAAACTTGTATATTGCCAATAATGAACAAAGAAATTCCAATAATATCAGACGAATTTGTAGAAAAAGAATTTGGAACAGGATGTGTTAAAATAACACCAGCACATGATATGAATGACTACAAAGCAGGAATAGACCACAATCTAGACATAATAGAAGTATTTGACGAACATTTTAAAATGGGTAATTTAGTACCAGAATATAAAGGAATGGACTTACTAGAAGCAAGAGAAAAAATAGTAGAAAAGCTAAAAGAATTAGGAGCACTAGTAAAAGTAGAAGAATATACACACAATGTAGGAAAATGCGAAAGATGTAAACACACAATAGAGCCAAAAATATCTGAGCAATGGTTTGTTAAAATGAAAGAATTAGCAGAGCCAGCAATAAAAGCAGTTAAAGAAGAAGATATTAAGTTTTTCCCTAAAAGATACGAAAAAACATATTTTAATTGGATGGAAAATATTCAAGATTGGTGTATATCTAGACAACTATGGTGGGGACATAGAATACCAGCATATTATTGCCAAGAATGTGGGCATATAAATGTAGCAAAAACACAGCCAGATAAATGCGAAAAATGTGGAAGTACAAATTTAAAACAAGATGAAGACACATTAGACACATGGTTTAGTTCTGCATTATGGCCATTTTCAACACTAGGTTGGCCAGAAAACACAGAAGATATGCAAACATTTTATCCTACAAATGTACTAATTACAGGTTATGACATAATATTTTTCTGGGTTGCAAGAATGATTTTTTCCGGCTTAGAATGTACAGGTAAAAAGCCATTTAATGATGTATTAATACATGGAATTGTACGTGATAGCCAAGGCAGAAAAATGTCAAAATCATTAGGTAATGGAATAGATCCATTAGAAGTAATAGAAAAATACGGAGCAGATAGCTTAAGATTTTCTCTAATACTTGGTGTATCACCAGGAAATGATGTAAAATACATGCCAGAAAAGCTAGAACAAGCATCAAATTTTGCAAATAAAATATGGAATGCAGCAAAATTTGTATTAATGAATTTAGAAGATTGCGACAATGTAGAAAACATAGAAATAGACAAACTTCAATATGAAGATAAATGGATAATTTCAAAATTAAATACATTAGTAAAAGAAGTAAGAAATAATTTTGAGCATTATGAATTAGGTGTTGCAACACAAAAAATATATGATTTTATATGGAACGAATTTTGCGACTGGTATATAGAAATTGTAAAAACAAGATTATATAATAAAGAAAATCCAACAAGAAAAACAGCACAAGCAGTTTTAAATAAGGTATTTTCAGAAAGTATGAAATTATTACACCCAATAATGCCATTTGTAACAGAAGAAATATATACACAGTTATACAACAATGATGAAAGTATTATGATTTCAAGCTTCCCAGAATATGAAGAAAACCTAAACTTTAAAGAAGCAGAAAACGAAATCGAAAAACTAAAAGAAATAATAATTGGAATACGTAATGTAAGAAGCAACATGAATGTACATCCATCTAAAAAGGCAGACTTAATATTTGTAACAAACGAGCATGAAGGTGTAATAAAAGCATCAGAAGAATTCTTGAAAAAACTAGGATATGGTGAAAGCATAACAATACAAAAAGATAAAAGCGGAATCTCAAATAATGCAATAAGTGTATTAACAGACGGAATAGAAGTATATATGCCATTTGAAAACCTAGTAAACATAAAAGAAGAAAAAGAACGTTTACAAGAAGAAGCAAAAAAACTAGAAGCAGAAGTAACGAGAGCAAGCAAAATGCTAGCTAACCAAGGCTTTATAAGCAAAGCTCCACAAGCTAAAATACAAGAAGAAAAAGACAAACTTGCAAAATACCAAGAAATGCTAAAAGCAGTACAAGAAAGATTAAAAAATATGTAATATAACCCATAACTAACCCCTCATCTGTTTTAAAGATGAGGGGTTATTTAATAGGAAAGTATCACTTTCCTATTAAATAACAGTCGCTACGCTCCAACGTTGCACACAAATTTTATTTCATAAAATTTGGCGCGCGAACAAATACGCGATGTGTAACTATACTAAAATGTTAAAATATTTTAATCACATCGCTTTTGTTCTATAAATATTATTATTCTGTTTCTGTATCAGTTGTTGTAGTTGAGGAGCTAGTATCAGAAGAGCCACTTTCTTGTTCAGTAGGTGGTGTTGCTCCAGAACCGCTACTTTCACTACTTCCGCCACTACTGCTTCCGCTGTTTGTATTTGTAGTTGTGCCACTACCAGAAGACTGAGAACCAGAGCTTGTGTTAGTTGGTGTATTATTGTTATTTGCAGTATTTGTTGTGTTAGTACTTGAAGAACTATTTTGTTCTGTAGTAGTTTGAGGCGGTGGATTTTGAGTAACTTGAGGTGATGGAGTAGGTGTATCTGTTAAATTATCTTCATCTTCTAAGCCGCGAGTTATATTAGTAGTATTTCTATTTGACTTAACATTGTCACTAGAACCAGAATGTAATGTACACTTATCTGGTAAAGTACCTTTTACAAAATATTCTGTATATCTATCTGGACAACCACTATTAGCAAGTTTTCCAGTTTCGCCACAAATTGTTGCAGACTCTACACCTCTTTTAGGCATCTCAAACTTAGCGTTTTCTAAGCCAGAATGGATACTTCTCATAACATATGCCCATAGTACACCTGCAGGATTTCTACCACCATAACGTATAGTCTCATTTAGGTCAAATCCATACCAAGTTGCAGCTGTATAATATGGGGTAAAACCACAAAGCCATCTATCATAATTTTCGTTAGTTGTACCAGTTTTTGCAGCAACATCCATTCCAGAAATTGCACAATAAGTTGCTGTACCATTACTACCAGTTACAGGAACAGTTAGCAATTTTTGCAATACATATGCAACACTTTCAGAAAATACTTTTCTCTTAGTTTGTTTATTTTCAATAACAGTTTTTCTATCTTGATTTTCTACTCTAGTATAAAAAATAGGTTCTATATATACACCATTATTTGCAATTGTAGCATATGCAGCTGCAGTTTCTAAAGGAGTCATACCTTTATCTAAACCACCTAAAGCAAGAGGAAGTTCATAATCGTTTTCTGTAAGTGTGGTAACACCCATCTTTTCCAAATACTTAACAGACTTTTCAGGGGTAAGCTGTTCCATCATTGTAACAAAAGGAATATTTTGCGAAGACTCAACAGCTCGTCTTACAGTAATTGAACCTAAGTATGGGTCATAATCTACAGGAGAATAGCCTTCTTCTGAACCATCATCAAAAGTTGTAGGTTCATCAACATATATAGAAGCAGGTGTAATAATTTTTTCTTTTAAGGCAGGAGCAAGTATTGCAATAGGTTTTATAGCAGAACCAGTTTGCCTTGCAGACTGTGTAGCCCTATTTAGTGACCTAGCCTCTGTTTTTTCTCCTAAACCACCAATGCAACCAACAACTTTTCCAGTTTTATGGTCTATAACAACCATTGCAGCTTGAGAAGTAGCATTAGGGTCATTTGCAGATTGTAGAACATATTTAGTTTTTTCAAATTCTGTTTCCATAGCTTGTTGTATATTTGAATCTTGTGTACTATAAATTGTAAGGTTTGCCATATTTAAATAATTTGTAGCAAAAGATTTAGAAATTTTCTTTTTATTACATAAATCTTCAACAACCTCATTAATTAATGCATCTGTATGGTATGAATACACACCATTACTTTTTGCAGTAACAGTACCTTGGCTAAAAGCAAGTCCGTTTTCCACTTCTTGTTTTGCAGTATTACATTCTTCTTCTGTTATATAATCTTGTTCTAGCATCTCATTTAATACAATGTCTGTTCTGTTTGTAATTTTTTCTGTTTTATCTGTATTGCCAAATGGATTATACGAATTTGGCGAATGATTTATTCCTGCCAAAAATGCACATTCTGCTAAACTTAAATCAGAAACACTCTTATTAAAATAATATTTGGCACCCATCTCTACACCATAAATATTTGGTCCAACATATATTATATTTAAATAAGTATCTAATATTTCCTCTTTAGACATACAAGTTTCTAATGTAAGAGCCTTAACCCATTCTGTCATCTTTCGTGCAGGTGTAGCAGAATCGTCACCAGTCATATTTTTAACTAATTGTTGTGTTATAGTACTACCACCAAAAGAAGAAGAACCAAAGTGTATAACATACGAAAATATTGCAGAAGCTGTTCTTTTTATATCAACACCATGATGGTTATAAAATCTTTTATCTTCAATAGCAATATATGCATCTTTTAAATTTTCTGGTATTTTAGAATACGAGATAGGCTCTTTTATCTTTTCACTACCAATTTGAGCAATTACATTATTATTAGTATCTAAAACTTGAGAATTAGTATTTGCCAGCATATCCTGTGCAAGAGTTGTCCAAGTATGTATTCTAATAAATCCCCAAACTAGTAAAAGCACAAGAACAATTATAAGAAAAATAATAAAGTATTTTTTAAATTTCTTTTTAGCCTTTTTCTTCTTCTTATTTCTTTTTACAGCCTTAGGCAAATCGTCATCATCTTCATAATTTTTTCTCTTTCTTAAAGCCTTAGGTATTTCACTTTCTTCATCAAACTTTTTACTTTTTCGACTCAATTTAAAATCCCTTTCCTTTAATAAACTTACAAAACAAGTATAACACAAAAACAAAAACCATTCAACCATAAAACAAATTACTTGCATATGGTCAAGAAAATGTGATATAATAGCAGTATATTGGTCAAGAAAATGTGATAGAAACCATAAATATTGGTCAAAAAAATGTGGAAAGCGTTTAAAACAAAGGAGATGGTTATATGTATAGAAAAATTATAACAGAATTAGAAAAATGGAAAAATAAAAAAAGCAGATTACCTTTAATTTTAAAAGGAGCTAGACAAGTAGGAAAAACATGGATTTTGCAAGAATTTGGCAAAAGATATTTTGATGACACACTGTATATAAATTTTGAAAATGCAGGGAATATAGTAGATTTATTCCAAAATAATATAGAACCATCTAGAATTATAGAATATTTATCTGCAATTAATCATAAAAAAATTCAACCAGAAAAAACATTAATAATATTTGATGAGATTCAAGAATTACCAAGAGCGCTTACAGCTTTAAAATATTTCGCAGAAGAAGCGCCAGAATATGCAATATGCTGTGCTGGAAGTTTATTAGGTGTGTTTTTACATGATAAAGTATCATTCCCAGTAGGAAAAGTAGATTTTTTGGAATTGCAACCACTGGATTTTGAAGAATTTTTAATAGCAAATGGGGAACAGATGTTAATTGATATTATCAAAAAAAATAACCTAAAACAAATACCTGATTTAATATCAGACAAATTAAAAGATTATCTAAAAAAATATTTCGTCATAGGAGGAATGCCAAGAGCAGTAAAAACATGGATTGAAGAAAAAGATTTTGAACTTGTAGAACAGGTGCAAAAAGGTATTTTAGAATCATATGAAAGAGACTTTTCAAAACATACAGATAGTAATACAGCAACTAAAATACAGTATGTTTGGGATAGTATACCATCACAATTAGCAAAAGAAAATAAAAAGTTTATATATGGTGTTGTAAAAGAAGGTGCACGTGCAAGAGAATATGAAAATTCCATTAATTGGTTAAAAGATACTGGAATAATAAAAGTTGTAAATAGAGTAAAATGTGGAGACAAACAACCTCTAAAAGCATATGAAGACTTAAAGGCATTTAAAATATACTTACTTGATGTAGGATTATTAAGAGTACTTTGCGAATTGCCATACGAAACAATAATAGATAGAGATGCAATATATAATGAATTTAATGGATTACTAACAGAACAATTTGTGCTTCAAGAATTGGGTAATATAAAAAAAATAAATACAATTTATTATTGGTCAAATGAATTTCAAAGTGAAGTAGATTTTGTGTTTGCATATAAAAATTTAATAGTACCAATTGAAACAAAAGCAGGAATAAATGTGAAAGCACAAAGCCTAAAAGTATATATGAAAGAATACAAGCCCAAATTTGCTATAAGATATTCTTTGTTGAATTTAAAATATGACAATAATATTTTAAATATCCCGTTATATGCCATTTGGAATACAGAAAATTATATACAAAGCATTAACAGACAGTAATATTCCAAGAAATAGTCCAAAAGCAGAGCCATTTAAGCTATGGCTTGCAAAAATGGAAAATAACATAATAGGTTATGTAGAAGAAAATAAAAAAAGAATTACCTAAACATAAAATGCAATTGAATAAAAATAGTAAACATGATATAAAAGAATAGAAAAATAAAAAATGGAGGAATGAAAGATGGAAGAAATATTAAAAAGATTAGGAATAAGCCAAAAAACAATAAACCAAATGGAGGAAATAAGCCCAAACATAAAAGAATTAAGCGAAGAAGAAATAAAAGAAAAAATAGACATATTAAAAAAAATAAAATGTGACGAAATACAAGTAAGAAATATAATAAGTAGCAATGCAATGTATTTAGAAAAAAGCAATACAGATATAGAAAAATTAATAAACAAGATGCACGAATTAGGATTTGAAATGTTAAATATATTATTTGACGGAAATCCATATATATTAAATTTAGAAGCATATGAAATAGAAAATTATATACAAAAAAGACAAGCTGAAGGAGAAGAATTAGAAGACATAGTAGATGAAATGAGCTCAGATCCTAGTATTTTTACAGAAATATAAAAACATAAATAAATATGTAAAGTGAGGAATAAGAAATGGAAGAAGTAAAAAGCTATTTAAAAAAATTGGGATATGAAGAAGCAGAAATGGAAAAAATAATAAATGATTATGCAGTAGCAAGTTTTAGACCAGAAACACTAATAAAAAATATAGAAAGAAATTATAATTATTTTCTTACATTAGGGTATAGCCAAGAAGAAATAATAAAAATGACGAAAAGTTTACCAGCAATATATGGCTATAGCATAGAAAACATACAGCAAAAAATAGAGAACCTAAAGAAGTTAGGGTATAGCCAAAAAGAAATAATAAAAATGACGAAAAGTTTACCACAGATATATGGCTTAAGTATAGAAAATATAAAGCAAAAAATAGAGGATTTAAAGAAGTTAGGGTATAGCCAAGAAGAAGTAATAAAAATGACGAAAAGTTTACCAGCAATATATAGCTATAGCATAGAAAATATACAGCAAAAAATAGAGGACCTAAAGAAGTTAGGGTATAGCCAAAAAGAAATAATAAAAATGACGAAAAGTAATCCATCAATATATAACTATAGCATAGAAACTATACAGCAAAAAATAGAGGATTTAAAAAAGTTAGGGTATAGTCAAGAAGAAGTAATAAAAATGACGAAAAGTTTACCAACAATATATGGCTTAAGTATAGAAAATATACAGCAAAAAATAGAGGATTTAAAGAAGTTAGGGTATAGCCAAGAAGAAGTAATAAAAATGACGAAAAGTTTACCAGCAATATATAGCTATAGCATAGAAAATATA
>CALXAW010000038.1 GCA_944386375.1 uncultured Clostridia bacterium | reverse complement strand
ACCTTTTAATCCTCTATTTTCTGTAGTTAGAGATACTGTAAGTGTTGGTGCCATTGCTGTATCGTCTTCATATGTTTCTCTATTATCTATTTGTGAATTTTCTGGTGCAGAGTCTTTATCTATACTTGCATATTGACCGCTTCTGCTTCCTGTTCCTGTATGATAGAAAGTTTGAGAACTATATTGTGTATTATATGCAGATATTTCTACTACATGCTCTAATTCTTGATTATTTGTTAAAACTTCATTTAATGCTTCTTGTGAAAGTTTATATGTAATGTAATATGTTTGGCTTTGTCCTGGCTCTAATGTTCCAAGTCCTGATACATATAGTGAATTATATCCACCTTGTGTATATGTACTTCCATATTTGCTTTGATTTGCATATGGTAAATCACCAGTGTCTGACCATACTCTAAATCCTTCTGCTGGATCTATTTCATATCTTGAGTCATAATAATTTGCAACTTCTGTGACATTTGCAGCAACTGTTGACGAATTGTTTGCAACTACAACCTTATATGTTATCCACATTCTTGTAGTATTTTCTTTTTGGTTATATACTATATCCGCTGCATATAATGGACGTTGGTAACCTTGTATAGTATTTGCTTTTACATCAATTCTGAAGTTATTTATATCTTCATATTTTGAATTATTAATTGCCCCATACTTATATGTATGTGTATATCCATTTACCTTAAATTCTACATTTTCTAGGTCACTTGCTATAGATAGATCTACCTGCTCTCTTTGCCTTAAACCACAGTTTCTATTTTCTAATACATATATGTTTTTACCAGAGCTTACACCTCTTATGTCATTTATTGTTTGGTGTCCACGCACATAGTAGTCACTTTCTCTAGTATCTGCTCTTACTTTGTTGTATTCAAAATCTGCTCCATTTTGACCACTTTGTATTGCATTACTTGTTCTACCTGTTCCATAGTTTGCTTCTTTTGTTGTTTGATATGTTGCTGTTGCATCTGTACTTGGGTCATTTACTATGTCATATGTTATTTCTTTTTGGTCATCTCTTACATAACCTTTGTCTTGTCCTCCTGCTTTGTTTGCTGTTATTTCGTCATATTTAGCATCTTCTGCATCTCTGTCGTCTATTCTTTCTAGTGCTTTTGAACCATTATCTTCTCTTGTTAATGCTTCTGTAGATGTATATATTAATCCATCATATTCAAATTGTATAAAGTAATTGTCTAAGCTATCTATTTCTACATAATCAAACAAGTAACTTCCATCTCCTGATGTGTTTGCATTCATTTGCTTACCATCTTTGTCTGATATTATTGAATCTGAGTTTTTGTCTCTTATTGTAACATTTATTCCATTTAATAATGTATCTGTACTTTGATATTGTCCATCTCCTCCATTGTACATTGTTCCAAATTCATTATATAAATTATTATATGTTCCGTCTTTACCAGTTGGCATATCGTCCCATACATAACCTGTTACAGTTACCCATTTTTGTCTGTTATATACATTTATTGTTGAAGCACTTGTACTTGATGATGTACTTGATGTAGCACTTGAACTTTCTCTATCTACTGTTATACTCATTGGTCCACTTGTTAGTGGTGTTCTACTTGAGCCTCCATTTGTGCTCCAGAATATATATGTGTCGTCTTCTGCATCATAGTATTTGTCATTATCGCTACCTACATAAATTTCTTCTACTTCATATGAACCTATCAATATGTTGTTTAATCTTACTAAACCATTTGCATCTGTTATAAATGTTGTTGCAGAATTTGCATTTGTTGTAAAGCTTATATGGTCACTACCTGTAGCTGAGTCTGGAACTCTATATGTTCCTGTTATGCTACTTCTATTGTCAACTACAAGATATTTTCCTGGTGCTCCACTGTCGTCACTAGAATATTGTATGTCATTAACTTTTATTTTAAATTCTACCCCTCTTAATGGTACACCTGAGTCCATATCTCGTTTTATTATTTCTAGGTTACCTGTATATTTTGTGTTTTCTATATAGAAATTGCTTGATGATGTAGTAACATTTATGGTTGTTTCTGTACTGTCATTATTATAGTTTGTGTCATTTTCTGGGTCATAATATCCATAGTTAGGGTTTTCTAATTCGTATACTGTATATGGCCCAACATCTAAATCTCTTATTCTAATTGTTCCTGAAGAACTTGTTTTAAATATAGTTCCTGATGATTCACTAGTAGTATATCCTGTTACTGTGTAATTTCCTGTTCCTCCTGATGCTTGTACCCATCTACCTGTATCTTGGTTTTGTATTCTAAATGTTACATTTGAAAGCCCTGTTGATGTTACATCTGAGTCTACTTTGTTTATTGTTATATCTGCTTCGTTTCTGTAGTCTGTTATTTCTAGTGTTGAACGATGTGCTGCTTCTACAAAAACATTGCTAATTTCTCCTCTTGTTTTATTTTCGTTAAATGATAAATTCAGTTTTCCTCCTATAGCATTTCCAGAACCATCTATTTCTTGTTTATATCCTGTAACATCTATAATATTTGTACTATAATTATCTTCTCCTCTTTGACCTACCTCTTCCACTCTATAGTCTGCTTCTGGTAATCCACTTATTCTAACATATGGAGCATTACTTCCTGACCCAGAACCTGTTGTGTAAAAGATTGTTGCACTTCCTGAACTTACAAGGTCATATTCATTTACTTTGACTATTTTACTTGAAGTGCTTGAACTATTATTTACTCTTAAGTATCTACCTTCATCTTGGTTATATACGCGGAATCCATAGTTACTAACTTCTTCGTAGTCTTCTATTCCATTATACTCACCTATTTTGTGTAATTCTAAGTCACCTGGTTTCCAAATTTCAACACCTAATGAAATGTCACCAAAATATTCCGTTCCTTCTGTTACACCAGAGAAGATTAACTCTGCTTGGCCATCTGAATTTCCTTTATACATTATCATAAGCCTAGACTTTATAGGATTTACAGAATCCTCTGTAGAAATTTTTAGAGTTACTTTTGATGCATTTAATGTACCTGAATAAACAGCATAAACTGTTTTTCCATTGAAATTTGCTTTTTCATTATTGTAACCACCTTCACTATCATAATACTGATTTTCTAGTGGTATTGCCTTACCACCCAATGAATCTGCAAATCCTAAAAAAGTTCCACCAGTATCTATTATAACATCAGTTATATTCATATTTTTAGTATCTAATGTTATAGGTCCAAGATATGATTTATTGTTAACTTCATATATCATGCATCCATCTTCTTTGGTTATTTCTGGTCGACCTGAATTCTTATATTGTAATGCATATACTTTTGCTGAATAATCTGCAGCTTGATAAGAATAATTTAACCCTATACTCCAATCTGCATTACTATGATCTTCCCAAGCACTTGATGAAGTAATTAAACTCGTTAAATAATTAAGGTTATAGTCATTATTTCCTTCTTTCCATGCAGAACCCGGATGGTCATCTACCACATCCCAAACCAAAGTACGAAAAACTGGGTCTTTCCATCCTCTATACGTATAATATGCCATTTTTTGCATGTGGTTATTAGCTTTTCCACTACTGCCACCATTATAATGACTTATTCTATATGAATATGAACTACCATAAACATCAAATATAACTTGTGCTTTCCTATTTACTTCATCAGGTGTACCATCTAATACATTATGTGCACAACATATCCAATTAGAACTTCCCCATCTACCATCTGCTATAAAAGGAAAACTTTCTCCAACACTGTGCCTGAAAAATGACGAAGACCCTGACGCTGCTTCATCTGCTAAGTCTTGAATTGACATAGCAACTGATTTGGTTGAACATAGTCCAATTAATGTTAATAATACAATTACTATTGCACTTATTTTTAATTTTACTTTATTCACGGTTTACCTCCTTTCTTTTAAATTTCTTTATCTCGTTTTAATACTATTTTATTTACACCAAATGCACCTAAACCTATTAATATTAAAACTGCTAATATTATTCCTATATATGCTACTAATGTACCTGTACTAACACTTATAATTACATCTGCTGTTGAATAATCATCTTCTGATTGTGTGCTATTTCCTGGTGTAGAGTCTATGTCTGCTAATCCTAAGTCATTTGTTGCATCTCCAATTTCTGCACTATTACTTACCATACCTGTATTTGTTTCTGTCATTGTTTTTGTAAGTGTTAATTCTAATTCTTTTGTTTCTCCTGCTCCTATTTTAGTATTTGCTAAACTTGTATTTTGTAAAGTATTATTAGAAATGCTCCAATCTGTATTTAATTCTGAGTTAAATTCTAATGTATTTGGCATATTATCTATTATGTTATTTACATATCCACCAATTTCGCCAGTATTGGTTATTTTTATTTTGTATTTTATTATAACTGCAGAATTATTTAAGTATTTTGAACGAATTTCTACTTTGGCTAGTTTTTCGTCATTATAGTCATATGTTTTTGTTCCTTCTCTGTTTTGTACTACTATTTGTTTTACTGTTTTGTCTAGTTGTAAGTCAAATGTAGAATTTTGTATTAAACCTATGTCTATATTACTAACATCTGCTGTACTTATATTTATTGTATCTGTTGTAGCAACTCTGCTAGTTGCTCCATTTATTTGTATATCTTGTACTATAACATCTGAGTTTGCACTAACATCTACTCCTGTTTTTTGATAATCTGTTAAACTATAAATGTCTGTATTATATGCAAATGCTAATATGTAATTTCCTTGTGGTACATTTATTGTATATGAACCATTTGCAGATGTTGTTACATTTGTGTCTTGCACATATGTTCCTGTATTTACATCTATTGCTGTAACTGTAATTCCTTCTAGCAAATCTTCTCCTGAATCTCTTTGTCCATTTTTATTTGAGTCTAACCATGCAACACCTGTTATTGCATACTTTTGTGTGTCTGCTGGGTCATCTGGAAATCCTGGGTCACTTGGATTATTTGGGTCATCAGGGTTATCTGGATTATCTGGGTTGTCTGGGTCATCTGGAAATTCTGGGTCGTCTGGATTAACTGCATTTTTTATATTATATGTAATTACATTTGATGCAATTTCTTTACTATCTGCAATTACAAATACTTGATTTTCTATTTTGTTACTTTCTGCTGTTTCTGTATCTACTACACCAGATACTTCTAATACTACTGTTTCTTTAGCTGGTATATCAAAACCTTCTGCTGCTATGTTATTTGGATCTATAGTTTGTCCATTAAGTGTTGCTTTATTTACTTTTATACCAGAAGATAAATAATTATATATTGATACTTTAATATCAAAAATTCTTGTACTTTGTATGTATATCTTATAATTAATTTCTTGTCCATCTTCTACAATAGATTGATCTTCTGGGCTTCCTTCTTGTGTAACTATTACCCATGGTTCTTGTGCTTCCTCTTCAAATGGTGTTATCTTAAAAGCCTTATCAGATAAGATTCTATTACTCCATTCAAATATATATGCTCCTTCAGTATCTTCTCTTTTTCCATATTCTACTTTCACTTGATTTGTAATACTTTTTTCTGCAATCTTTATCGTATTTACCTTAATAGTTAATGCTATAGATACTGTTGTTTTTCCTGCTATATGTTGCTTTACTTCTAGTATATCTTGTGGAGTTTCAGAGTTAATGTAATAACCATCTTCTCCATAATTTTCCATTATTTCATCTGTAGTTTTACCTGGTATCTCATTTGTTTGGCCTTGGTAAGTTATATTAGCTGTTAGTATTTCAAATCCTAACGGCAAATTATCTTGCATAATGATATACAACTCTTCTTCTTCATTATTATTTACATTAATAGTTAAGTCAAATACATCTTCATCTCTTAAAGAGTAATCTTCTTCCAAATTAGTTAGTTGTTCAATTGTAACATCTTTTAATGTTCCATACATAGTCAGTGTTGATGGATTTGAAACATATTTTCTATCTGTTTCCATCTCATATGCAATTGTAAAATCTTTTGTTTCTCCTGTAAAATTATTTACTTTAAAGTTCAATGCAAGCCTCGTCTTTTGTGTATCTTCCATACTAGATAATTCAAATGTAATCGTGTTGCTAATTTCGTCATATTGTACATTTGCTAAATTTGATAATGTTATTTCTGTATCTCCTACTCTACTACTAACCCATACCAATTTATCTATATCTTGTATATACATTCCTTCTGGTAATTTCATTGTTCCTTTCACATTATTTAAGTCTTTGCCTGATATATTCTCAATATCTAAGAAGAATTGTGGTGCATCAGTAACATATACTTCTTGTTCAACATAGTAATTATTTGAAGCAACTAATTTTAATTCACTTTGTTCAATTGGATTTTTTATTGTTTCTAATTGTAGCTCTTCAATACTGTCTGCACTAATTGTTATATTGCCATATGTTTGTGCTTCTCCTTCTACTTGTTTTACTATAACTTCATAATATAATGTTATACTTTGTCCGTTTGATAAGCTTGCTATTGGGTCAAAAGTTTTTATATTTGTATCTAATTCAGTATATTTATGATAAAATTTCTTAATATCATCATAATTTGCACCATTCATTAGATCTTCTGGATTATGAACTTCCACTTCTAATAAATCAAATATATTACCATTTTCTTGTACTGCTTGTATGTTTACATTGCTTAGGTCTGAACCTGTATTATTTGTTATTTGCATTGTATAACGTATGTGTTGTCCTTCGTATACACTATTTCCTTCTTGTAGTTCACTTCCGTTTGATGTTGTTGCTATATCTACATTTAGTCCATTTGCTAAACTTGATTTTACTACATTATTTAATTGTGCTACAGATTCTACTTCATTTGTTTCTAGGTTTGCTGTTCTTGCACCTATTGTAGAACTTTGTGACATTACATTACCTACATATGTATAATTTGCATCTAATTTATTGTAAATTACTTGACCATATGTAATATTTTCTGGAAGTGTAAACATATATTGTATTTGTATTATTTGTGCTTTTTCCATGTTTTCTACTACTATTTTAAATGATTTTGCATTTGTAGTATCTTCTGTCCAGTCTGTATCTGTTGCTACAGCTTCTGGATTTTGTGAATATAGTACTTGTGCTCCCTCTATATTTGTTGTAACTGCACTTGCTAAGCTTGTATCTATTGTGCTATTATTTACATTTTTTGTTGGTATTCTTCCTAGTAATTCTACATTTTGTAAATTGTTGTCATAGTTATTTACTACTGCCATATTTACTGTTGCTTGTCTTGGTGTGTTTTGCATGTCTAATGTTCCTTCTGGCACATTGTCATCTATTGTATATATATTTTCTCCTGCATTATTAAAATTGTTTAAGTTGTTATATATCATTAGGCCTGCTTTTGATTCTATATTTATATTTGCCACTTCTGTATTTGTTGTTGTTCCATTTTCATTTGTGTAATTTAATGCAATTTCTGATGTTTGGCTTGGTGTAAGTACTCCAAATGTTACATTTATATTTGCAACTATTGTTGCTTGGTTTATATTATTTGTATAATTTGTTTGCTCACCTATAAGTGAAACTCTAATTGCTTTTTGCCCATTGTCATGTGTTATAAGTAGTGCTTCTGCTATTTGGAACATATCTGCATATACAGTTTTTATATTTGTTACTTCTACATTTTCTATATTTTGTGGTAATAGTATTTCTACTACTGGATTTTTGTATAGGTTATATTTTTCGTTATCTGTTTTTAATGTAGCTGTTATAGATATGTTTTCATTTTTAGATAGTGTTGACCAATTTGTGTTGCTTACATTTAATTCTGCTTTTGTTTCTGTTTCATTTAATGTAATTATACTAGTTTGATCTTGTATTTGTTTTATGTTTGCAATTGTTTGTCTATCATATCCGTCATTTTTTATTGTTTTTACATTATTTAATGTTATTGTTCCAGTAGATGTTATATTACTTGTTGTAATTGCTATTTCTTTTGTGTTTTCTGGGTATGTTACTACAACATTTCCATTTTCGTCTGTTTGTGAGTCTTTATTTATTGTAGCTACTTCTCCTATTTCGTTATAAATTTTTAATGTTCCATTTTCTCCTAATGCTCTTTGTACTTCTGATTTATTTATTGTTGTTGTTTTAAATTGTATGTTTGCAGCAAGTTCTTCTGTTTCTGTTTTATATGTTGCTTTTTTTAATGCTATATCTATATTTTTTTGTACGTCATTACTATTTACATATATTTTTGTTGCTGTATTATAATCTCTATCTTCTTTTGAATATAGCTTTCCTTTATATATGTTATTTTCTGCAAGTTCTTCGTTTGTTGTTATTATTCCATCTATTTCTTCTGCTATTTTACTTGTGCTTTCTGCTTGTTTTGTTGTTTTGTTTTTATCATATAAAGTAACTTTTAAATTTGTTTTTATTTCTATATTTGTAACTTGTGTATTTGCTGGCATTATATATGTTACTATATATGAATCTTTAGCATTCTTTTTCCAACTTATTTGGCCATTTTCTTCTTTGTTCTCTACTTGTATATTTATTTTTCTGGCTTTTTGGTTATAACTCCAATTTTCTTGTGTAAATGCTGTTTCGTCCTTTCCGTTTGTTGCAAATGTTCCTCTTGATATTACATACACACTTTCTGTTTCGCCAGGAATCTCTGCTTCTATGCTTGTTTCTTTTACTGGATATGCATTATCTTGTAAATTACTTTCTATTAATAATTGTACCATTCTTTTGTTTTGACCATCTATATTGTATATTTTATTTGTTAGTATTTGGCTATTTAAGTTTGCTCCTTGTCCTTCTTCGTATGGACTTGTTAAAATTAGCTCAACTTCTCTTGTTGCATCTATGTTTATGTCTGTTTCTGAACTATCTTTATAAATACCTGTAAGGTGTACATTGCTTTTCATATCAATTAGGTTTGAGCTAACAACTTCGTTATTAATTGGTTCTACTAAAACTTCTATTTCTACTATTTCGCCATTATTTATTTTGTTTAAAGTTATAGTATTTCCTTCTATTTTATTTATTTTATTACTTAATATATCTGGTTTTAATTTAAAGTTGCTGTTTTCTATTGTAATGTTTCCATTAAAATACCCATCATTTCTTATCGCAATACGCATAAATAAATGTATGCTATTATTGTTTATGCTTTGCTCTGAAATTGTTGTGGTATTTCCCTGTGCATCTTTAAAATAGCCATCAAACAATACATTTCTATTGTTTGTAGCTGTTCCCAAAATTTCTTCGTTTGCAGCATATGTTGCTATACCTGTTCCTATAAGCGCAATATCTGCCATGGTTAATGCCACTACTAGCAAAAATGCTATAAACTTTCTTATTATTTCTTTTCTCTTAGCTTCTGTAACTTTTTCAATCATACAACTTCTCTCCTAAGTTTTTTTATATATTAATTAAATATAATATACAATTTTTTAAAACGCTTGTAAATGGTACTTTTTGCCGTTTTGATTAAGCTTTTCTTTTGCCTTTACGGAAGCTATTTTGCGACGTTTTATTACATTTTCTTTACTTTTTTATTACATTTTTGGTTATATTGTCATATTTTAAATAAAAAAAGCTATAGCCGTTTATTTCCGTAGCTATAGCTTAATGCAATTTTCTAAAAGTTTTATTTTTATTTTTTCTGATGTGTCAATTTGTGCTTTTACTCCTATTGGTATTACTGTATTTTTTTCTATATGTCCAAAGTTGTTTGATTTTATTATTGGAAAGTTATATTCATCTCCAATAGTGTCTAATACTATTTTTTCTAAAGAGATGCCTTCTTCGTTTTCGTAGTTTCCTATCCAAAGTCCTTTTATTTTATTAAATACTCCATTTTGTTTCATATAATATAAATAGTTGCTTGCAAGTGCTGGTGGTGTTTCTAAACCTAGTTCTTCTATAAATAGTATTTTGTCTGTAAAGTCTAGGCTATATTTGCCTAAAACTAGTCCTCTAATTAATGATAAATTACCTCCAACTAATATGCCCGTAGCTGTTCCTTGTTTTATTGTTATATATTTGTCTTCGTCATTTCCTAATACTTTTTCTCCTTCTACAAATATTTTTTTTGCTTGCTCATAGGCATAGTTTGTTTCTGCTGTGGCTATTGTTTTAAAGTTTGTTCCACTAAATGTTACTAACCCTGTTTTTGCATATATTATATTTGTTAATGATGTTATATCACTATAGCCACATATTATTTTAGGATTTTTTTGTATTAGGTCAAAATCTAAATAGTCAAATGTGGTATTAGAGTTTTGACCTCCTTTTGCACACCATATCATTTTTATGTTTTCGTTTGCAAACATATCATTTATGTCTTGTGCTTTTTTTGTTGGGCTATTGCTATATTGATTTGTATTTTCAAATAAATTTTTTGAAAATTTTACTAAAAATCCATCTTTTTGTACTATTTCTTTAGCATTATTTATTTCTTCTATGTTTTCTCCGATTATTGGGTTTGATGGAGCTACTACTCCTATTAAATCTCCTTTTTTTATTTTATTTGGTATCATAGGCTATTTCCCTCCTTTGCCTAATTTTCTTTGGTATATTAAAATTATATATATATCTTTAATAAAAGTCAAATATTGCAGTTTTATTAAATTAATGTTATTATAAATTTAACAGTGTTTATTTTAGGAGGTATTATTTTGAAAAAGACCGAAACTTTTGATTTTTATGATAAAACTACTCTTAAGTCATATAATTTAGACAAAACTATGAGATACCAATTAGATTTACTTGATACTTTAGATGTTTTTACTAGAAAGCATTGTGAAAATGTTGCAAGTATTACTTGTAGATTATGTGAGTATTTACATTGTAACAAGACTTTTACACAGTATTGTACAATATGTGCATATTTACATGATATTGGTAAATTATTTATTCCACCAGAAATATTACAAAAACCCGGAAAGCTTACGGACGAAGAGTATGAAGTAATGAAAACTCATACTACAATTGGTTATAAAATGTGTATGGGAGATTTAAAGTTACGTCCATATGCAGCTGGGCCATATTATCACCATGAGGCCTTAAATGGTACAGGCTATCCTCAAGGTCTAACTAAAAAAGATATTCCTTATGAGGCTCAAATTATTAGAGTTGCTGACGAGTATGATGCTATTGTTAGTAAAAGACAATATAAGTCACATATAGGTATTTCTGATACTTTAAAGATTTTAATAGAAAATTCTAAGCCTAATAAAGATGTAAAACCTTCTGATGCTTTGCATGTTGTTGCTTTAAATGCTAAGTATGGCAAAAATAATCCACATATTGTAAAATGCTTGTTTAAAGTTGTTATTGATGATATAGAGTATGAAATTACTTGTAGACAAGGATATTTAGATTCTTTAGTAGAAGATTTAAAACGTTTTAAACAAATGGATATTTATTACCAAAAAGCTGAAAAGGCTAAACGCGAAAAAGATAAAAACTTTTATCTAGAAGGTGTTAAAATGCTTTTAAAACAAGGCGAAACATTAGAAAATTTTATGCAAGTACATAAAGAAGTTGAAGAAGCTTACGAAATACGTAAAAAAGAAATTGATAATTTATATAAAGAAGTAAAAATTATTAAAAAATTAAAGGTTTAGTTTTATATGATTTTGAGGTATAAACTTAAAGTTTATACCTCATTTTGCTTTTTACTCTTCTAAACCAAAGCTTATGCCTAATGCACTATTTACTTCGTTTATAATTTTGTCATCATCTATATGACCTATTTTTTCTTTTAGTCTGCTTTTATCTATTGTTCTTATTTGTTCTGTTAAGATAACTGAATTGCTTTTTAATCCACTTGTGTTTTCTCCTAGTTCTATATGTGTTGGTAATTTTGTTTTATTTGTTTGTGATGTTATTGCTGCTGCTATAACTGTTGGGCTATATTTATTTCCTAAATCATTTTGTATTATTAAAACTGGTCTAATTCCACCTTGTTCTAAAAATT
>CALXAW010000037.1 GCA_944386375.1 uncultured Clostridia bacterium | reverse complement strand
ACAGGAACTTCTCCTTCTTTTTCTACATAAATAGGAGTTTTATGCAATGGTTCTTTGTTTTTATTTAAAAACTCAACAAAAGATTTTAAACCACCCTCAAAATGAAATTCAGATTTTTTAGGTGTCTCCTCCCTTTTATCCTCTATTGATATTTTTAAACCTTTTGTTAAAAATGCTATCTCTCTAAATCTTTTTTCTAAAACTTCATATTGATACTCTAAAGTTTCGAAAATAGTATCATCTGCTAAAAATCTTACTTTTGTTCCTGTTTTTTTAGAATCCCCTATTCTCTCTAGTTTTTTAACAGTTTTTCCTTTTTCAAAATACATTTGAAAAATTCCACCATCTCTTTGTATAGTAACCTCTGTCCAAGTAGATAAAGCATTAACTACAGATGCACCAACACCATGTAATCCGCCAGAAACTTTATATCCACTATCTCCACCAAATTTTCCACCAGCATGTAGCTTAGTATACACCGTTTCTGCTGTAGATATTTTTGTTTTAGGATGTATTTCTACTGGAATTCCTCTACCATTATCTTCTACACTTATAATATTTCCTGGCTCTATTTCTACTTTTATTTCTGTACAATAACCAGCTAATGCTTCATCTACACAGTTATCAACAATTTCATATACTAAATGATGTAATCCTCTTACAGAAACACTTCCTATATACATTCCTGGTCTTTTCCTTACAGCCTCTAACCCTTCTAATACTTGAATTTGACTTGCTCCATACTCATGTTCAAATTTTTCCATTATTATTATTTCATCCTTTCAATTTATGAAAAAACAACTATAATTTTGGCAATACCAAAACTTAATTTTTTCATCTGTAATATTATTTTATTTGTCCATTTATCACATTATAAGATAAAAAATTTAAATTTTCAACCTCAAATTTTTCTGTACATGTAATAATTACTTGTGTATTTTTTATATTATTTAAAAAGCTTTTTCTTCTCTTTTCATCTAGTTCAGACATAAAATCATCTAAAAGCAATATAGGATATTCTCCTATTTCGTCATATACAACATTAAGCTCTGCAAGTTTTAATGATAATATTACAGTTCTATTTTGCCCCTGTGAACCATATATATTTACAGGTTTATTATTTATATTTACTGTAAAATCATCCCTATGAATACCTTTAGTAGTAAATCCTTTTATAATATCTAATTTTCTTCTACTTTTTAGCACATTTAAATACTCATTTTTATCCTTGCAGTCAGAACTATACTCTAAACTTAAGCTTTCTTTATTTTCTGTTATATTAGAATGAACAATTTTTATTTTATCTTTTAATTTATCTATAAACTCTTGTCTGTACTCATATATTTTAATAGCATATTCTGCCAATTTTTCATCCCATATATCTAATAAACTTTCACTTTTACCTTCTTGCTTTATTTGCCTTAAATAATTATTTCTTTGCTCTATTGTTTTTAAATATAAATTTAAAACATGCATATAATTAGGTTTTAATTGACTTATCATTATATCTAAAAACTTTCTTCTTTTTTGTGGGCCACCTTTTAAAATATTTATATCATCTGGAGTAAAAATAACAACATTAATATTTCCCAATAATTCGCTCAATTTATTTGCTTTTATACCATTTATAAAAACCCTTTTTTTATCTGATAACTCTATTTTTATTTTTCCATCCCTATCAGATTTATTAAACTTAACACTAACAGATGCCATATTTTCGCCAAATTTTATGAGTTCTGCATCTTTTTTTGACCTAAAAGATTTTCCTAAACTACACAAATAAATAGACTCAATTATATTTGTTTTTCCTTGTGCATTTTCTCCATAAAAAACATTTATACCCTCATTTAATTTTATTACTTGTTTATTATAATTCCTAAAATTAAAAATTTCAATATCACTTATCCACATTTTCTTCTCCATTTGTGGACATCTTATATTAAATTATGTCCTAATTGTTTAATCTTTTAATCTTATTGGTAAAATCATATAAGTATAATCATTGTTTTCCACAGATTTTATAATACATGGGGATATCTTTGTTCCAAATTGAATATATACCTCTTCATCATCAATAGCTTTTAAACTATCTAAAAAATATTTTGGATTAAAGCCAACCTCCAAGTTCTTTCCTTCTGTAGAAACATAAATTTCTTCTTTTGCATCACCTGTTTGGTTTGTACAAGAAATAACTACTTTTCCTATATCCACAGAAACCTTAACAGGATATTTCTTTTCTTTTTCCATAACAGAAGAAGAAATTAAACTAATTCTTTCAAAACAATCTTGAATAGTATTTTTATTTACTTTTATTCTTGTTTCCCAATTACTTGGTATAACAGATTTATAGTTTAAAAACTCCCCATCTAGTATTCTAGTTACAATCTTACAATTATCCATTTCAAATAATGCTTGATTTTTTGCAACGCCTATTTTTATTGGATCAAAAGAATCAGATATTATTTTATTAACCTCATTTAATGTTTTTCCTGGTATTACTGCACTAAAATCATTAGAATTTCCATCTAAAATAGTATTTCTTAAAGCTAATCTAAATCCATCTACTGCAACTACATTTAATTTATTATCTTTAACTTCAAATAAACAACCAGTAAAAATAGGTCTACTCTCTTCTGAACTTACTGCAAAAATTGTTTTTCTAATCATATTTTTTAAATTATTTTGTTCTAGTTCAATAGAATTTTCTACTTCTATTTTTGGAAGTTCTGGAAACTCTTCTGACTTCATAGTAGCTAATTTGTATAAAGAACCTTCACATTCTATTTCTAATAAATCTTTTTCGTTAAGAGTAATATAAATTTCTGTATCTGGTAATTTTCTTATAATTTCACTAAACATTATAGCATTTACTACTGTATTACCTTGTTCTTTTACTTCACATTCCATTATATATTCTATACCTATTTCTAAATCATAGGTTGTTAATTTTATATCATTATCATTTGTTTGAATAAGTATTCCTTCTAGTATAGGCATTGTAGTTTTAGAAGCAACACCTTTTACTACGGAATTAATAGCTTTAAGGATTTTATCCTTGTAACAAACTATTTTCATAATCGGCATCTCCTTTATAATAATAATTAAATATATTTAGTAGTAATAGTATTAGGTACGGTGGATAATGTGGAAAACTATGTGGAAGCTTAATATCCCTAATAAAATTACTGACTATAACTTGGTGGATAACTAGTAAAATAATCCACAATGTTAAAATTAAAATGTGTAAAAACTAGTTATAAACATGTTATATACACTTTATCAACATATGGGTGTGTATATCTAATGTACCTGTTCCGTAAGAACAGAAGCAATTTGATTTTGCAAAATTAAGTTTGTAAAACATATTTTTAAATCAAAATTCTAAATGTATTTATTTTAAAACTATTCCCCATTTAAAATAATATTTTTAACACTTTCCACAATTAGTTTAGTATTTTCTTTTTCTTTAATTTCTTTTTCAATTTTTCTACAAGCATGCATTACAGTTGAATGATCTCTATTACCGAAATCCTTTCCAATCTTAGGATATGGCATACTTGCAACATCTCTACAAAGAAACATAGCAATTTGCCTTGGGTAAGTAATATCGTTAGAGCGTTTACTACCTACTAAATCATTTTTATTAATACTAAAATATTTTGCGACAACTTCTTGTATATAATCTGCAGATATTTTCTTGTCTTTTTGAGATATAAACTCATTTATAATATTTTCTGCTAATTCTATAGTTATAGGTGTATGTGTAAGAGAAGCTCTTGCAACAATTTTATTATAAACACCTTCTAACTCCCTAATATTTGAATCAATTTTAGTAGCTATATCAGAAAGTATAAAATCATCTATAACCAAATTAGCATCTTGAGTTTTTTTACGTAAAATAGCTAAACGAGTTTCATAATCTGGGCAAGAAATATCAGCTAAAAGTCCCCATTCAAACCTAGAAACAAGCCTATCTTCAAGAAATTGAATATCTCTTGGAGGCCTATCGCTAGAAAGAATTATTTGTTTTCTATTTTCGTATAATGTGTTAAAAGTGTGGAAAAATTCTTCTTGTACTCTTTCTTTTCCAGCAATAAATTGTATATCATCAATTAGCAAAACGTCTATTTCCCTATACTTTACACGAAATGTTTCCATCTTTGCATCTTTTAAAGCATTAATTAATTGGTTTGTAAATTTTTCAGAAGTTACATACAATATTTTTGTATTTCTGTTATTTCTTAAAATTTTATTTCCAATGGCATGCAAAAGGTGCGTTTTGCCCAAACCTACTCCCCCATAAATAAATAATGGATTATATGCATCATAAGGAGTTTCGCCAACAGCAAGAGCAGCTGCATGTGCAAAACGATTATAACTACCAACAACAAAAGTATCAAAAGTATAATTAGGATTTAATGAAGAATTATTATATGTAATTTCATCATCTTCGTTATACTTTGGATTTTGAGAAATAACTTCTTCTGTGTCAATAACATTACCTGTTTTTTTATCATTAACAACAACAGAAAAAGTCCATGTTTTATTGGTAATATATTTAAGTGTGTTTAAAATTAAATCTCCGTATCTATTTTCTATTAGATCTTTTTGATAATCAGAAAAAACATCAAAAACGATGTGATTATCTGTTATAGAGCGTATTTCTAAGTTTTTAATCCAAGTATCAAAAGCAATTGCAGTCATTTCTTTTTGAAGTTCTTCTTTTGCTCTATTACAAAGATCATTTTTATCAATTTGCATATCTAAACATCCTTTCAATAGTGTAAAATAAAGAATTTATTAATAAAATTGATTATGATTTTGATAAAATTATAATAATTTTTATTATACCGATTTGTTCTACCAATGGAAAGCATAACCTTCCTGTTGGCTAGGAAAATAAAGTTTTACAATCTTAAGTTTTCCATAGCTTAACCTATATTACAAGAATTTGTAAACTTAATTTGTTATATAACATTTTTGTAAAAAAATCAACAAAAAACATAAAAATTTTTTAATCCAATAAAAAAACAATTATATTTCAATTAACAATGTTGCAAAAGTTGTACAAAAACAACAAAAACACTTGACAATTGTGCCAATATTGAGATATAATCGTTATACTTGTTATTTTTGAAAAATAAAAAATAAATATAATATACAATTAGGAGGTGCGTAGCGTGAAAAGAACATATCAACCAAAAAATAGACAAAGAAAAAAAGAACATGGTTTTATAAAAAGAATGAGAACTAGAGCAGGAAGAGCAGTATTAAAAGCAAGAAGACAAAAAGGAAGAAAAAAAATCTGTGCTTAATATAGTTGTAAGCTAAAAAGTAGCGACTTTTATGGTATAGGAAAACAAAATATTCCTATACCATAATCGCTAGAAAGCGGAGAATAAAATGAAAAATACAGAAATGCTTAAAAAAAATTATGAATTTAGAAAAGTGTTAGTAAAAGGCAAGTTCTATTGTGGAAAAATCTTAATAGCACATATTTTAAAAAATAAAACACAAAAAAATTATTTAGGACTAGCCATAAGTACTAAAATAGGCAAAGCAACTAAAAGAAACAGAATAAAAAGACTTATAAGAGAAAGTTATTTAAATATTGAAAGTGATGTAACAACAGGAAATAGCATAATTTTTTTATGGAGAAAAGAAGTTCCTATAGAAGAGGCACAATTCAATAAAATAAAACATGATATGTTAACCATTTTTAAAGAAGCAGGGATATTAAAAAAATAAAATTATGAAAAAAATATTAGTAATTATTATTAATGGATACCAAAAACATATATCTGCATGGTTAGAATTAAAAGGAATAAAATGCAAATATTATCCTACTTGTTCAGAATACACAAAGCAGGCAATAGAAAAGTACGGAGCAGTAAAAGGTAGTTTTTTAGGAATTTGTAGAATAATAAGATGTAATCCTTTTTCTAAAGGTGGGTATGATCCATTAAAATAACTTGGAGGAAATAGATGATAGCGTTTTTTGCAAATATTTTTGGATATGTGTTAAACTTTTTCTACGAACTAGTAGGAAATTATGGAATTG
This sequence comes from uncultured Clostridia bacterium, assembly GCA_944386375.1. Classification (GTDB taxonomy): domain Bacteria; phylum Bacillota; class Clostridia; order TANB77; family CAG-508; genus CAG-269. The sequence continues at coordinate 6,021 of CALXAW010000037.1, read as the reverse complement.
CAATTATTTTGTTTTGTTTAGCAATAAAAATAATAATGCTACCATTATCAATTAAACAACAAAAAAGTTTAAAAAAGAATTATAAATTACAAAATGAAATGAAGCAAATTCAGTTTAAATATAAAAATGATCCAGAAAAGTTAAATCAGGCAACAATAGAGTTATACAAAAGAGAAAAATTAAGTCCTTTTAGTGGTTGCTTAAGTGCAATAATTCAGCTTGTGTTGCTATTCTCAGTATTTTATATGGTAAAAGAGCCATTAACATATGTAAAAAAAATAGATACAGAGGCAATAAATTTTTATGTTAATGTTTTAACAGAAAATAATCTAACACAAGGAAATGCATATTCAGGAGCATACCAGGAAATAGCGGTTATAAATCAAGCTGATAAAATAAAAGAAATAGAAGAAAACAAAGTAGAAGAAGGACAAGAACAAAGCGAGCAAGAAAAGAAAGCAATAGAAAATATAGACGAATTGTACATAAATATGAACTTTTTAGGAATTGACTTAAGTAAAGTACCAACTCAAAGTTTAAATGACTATAGAGTATATATAATTCCAGTGTTATATGTAATATCTTCATTTATTTCTATGAGATTAGCAACATCAATGCAAAAACAAGCAAGTAAAAAGAACGAACCAATTGAAATAAATGCAGAAGGGGACAATAAGGACCAAAAAGAAGAAAAAGAAGAAATTGATCCTCTTGCACAGGCAAATAAAAATATGTCTCTAATAATGCCAATTATGTCAATAGCAATATCGCTTATAGCACCATTAGGACTAGCATTATATTGGTTAATGAACAATATATTAATGATTATTGAAAAATTAATATTAAACAAAGTGTTAAAAAACGAGGAGGAATAAAAAATGTCACAAAGCATTATTTCCGAAGGTAAAACAACGAATGAGGCTATAGAAAATGGATTGAAAAAGTTAAAAGTAACTAGAGACATGGTAGATATAAAAGTAATGGAAAATGACGAAAAAAGAAGCTTTTTTAGTATATTAGCACCTAGAATTGTAAAAGTAGAATTAACAGTAAGAGAAATAAAAGAAAAAGAGCAATATGAAAAAAAGGAAGAGATTCATTTTTCAGGCAAAGACTTAGAAATAGCCAAAAAAGATGCAGAACAATTTATGTCAGAAATACTTACAAAATTATCAGAAAATGCGCAATATAACATAGAAGCAGATGAAGAGGGAGTAAAAATAAATATTACAGGAGAAAATATAGGCTTTTTAATAGGGTATAGAGGAGAAACACTATATTCATTACAAACAATAATATCTGCAATAGCAAATAAATCAACAGAAAAAAGAGTACGAATATTATTAGACATAGATGGGTATAGAAATAAAAGAGAGCAAACACTAAAAGAGTTAGCACAAAAAAAGGCTAGAATAGTAGAAAAAACAAGAAAAAGTATTACATTAGAGCCAATGCACCCATATGAAAGAAAAATAATACATACAGTTCTTCAAGATAATAAAAAAATAAGCACAACAAGTATTGGAGAAGAGCCTCGTAGAAGAATAGTAATATCATTTAAAAGATAAAAAATATTAAAATCGGAGGTCAAAGGTCAGATTTTAATCTATTTATAGTAGATTATACCTTTGACCTCTTTTTTAGGAGGTAATAATGAGCACAATAGCATCAATATCAACAGCGCCAGGTATTGGCGGAATTGGAATAATAAGAATGAGTGGGAAAAAAAGTTTTGAAATATTAGAAAAAATATTTAAACCAAAAAAACAAGAAAAAATAGAAGATATAAAAGGATATACAATAAAATATGGACATATAGTAGAAGAAGACAAAATTATAGATGAAGTATTAGTTTCATACTTTAAAGCACCCAAAAGCTATACAGCAGAGGATATGTGTGAAATAAACTCTCATGGAGGAAACTTAATAGTAAAGAAAATACTAGAATTATGCTTAAAAAACGGTGCAGAGCTTGCAGAACCAGGAGAATTTACTAAAAGAGCTTTTTTAAATGGGCGTATAGACTTAGCACAAGCAGAATCTGTAGTAGATGTAATAAATGCAAAATCAGAAAAAGAAGTTAAAGCAAGTATAAAGCAGTTAGAAGGGGAGCTTTCAAAAGAAATACAAAAAATAAAGCAAGAAATCTTAGATGTATTGGTAAATATAGAAGTTTCTATTGATTATCCAGAATATGATGTAGAAGAAGTACAAAATAAAGAAATACTCGAAATGCTTGAAAGTGTAGAAAATAAACTAAAAAAATTAGAAAAAACATTTGATAGTGGAAAAATATTAAAAAACGGAATAAAAACAGCAATTATAGGTAAGCCAAATGCAGGAAAGTCATCACTATTAAATGCAATATTAAAAGAAGATAGGGCAATAGTAACAGAATATGAAGGTACAACAAGAGACACAATAGAAGAATTTGTAACAATAAACGGAATTCCTTTAAAACTGATAGATACAGCAGGAATACGAGAAGCATCGGACGAAGTAGAAAAAATAGGAATACAAAAAGCGAAAGAAATAGCAAAAGAAGCAGACTTAGTTATTGCTATTTTTGATATTTCTAAAAAATTGAGCAAAGAAGATGAAGAAATATTAAAAATAGTAAAAAACAAAAAATCAATAATATTATTAAATAAAATAGACCTAAAACAAGCGATTTCTGAAAAAGATCCTAAATTTTTAGAATCAAGCAAAAATATTATAAAAATTTCGGCATTAAATAAAAAGGGGATAGAAGAAATATACAATAAAATATCTGAAATGTTTAGTTTAAACGAAATAAATATGGATAATGATATAGTAATAACAAATGTAAGACATAAAAACTTAATAAGTAAAGCAATAAAAAATGTATTAAAAACAAAAGAAACAATGAAAAAAGATATGCCAATAGATATAATAGCAATATACATTAAAGATATATTAGAAGATTTAGGAAGCATAACAGGAGAAATTATAACTGAAGATATAATTAATGAAATTTTTTCAAAGTTTTGTTTAGGAAAATAGAATGAAAATTAACCCTTTAAAATTAGTTATAAGCAAATTTGAATAAATAAGTGATTAATTTTATAACAAGTAAGTATAAATGGCTTAAAACTAAAAATAAGCCAAAAAACATCAAAACAGTTTACATAAACAACAAAACGACACAAAACAAAACTAAAACGACAAAATTCGACAAAATTCGACTTTAAAATAGCCCACAAAACCCTGCAACGCAAGGTTTACCAATGGGTTCCGGAGAACATTGATTTTTGTTCCACATAAGTACAGGAAAAAGAGGTGTAAAAAATGAAATATTATGCAGGAGAATATGATGTTGCAGTTATAGGAGCAGGTCACGCAGGATGTGAAGCAGCATTAGCAGCTGCAAGACTAGGAATGAAAACATTAATATTTTCTATAAGTTTAGAAGCGGTGGCAAACATGCCATGTAACCCACATATAGGAGGAAGTTCTAAAGGACATTTAGTTAGAGAAATAGATGCACTAGGTGGAGAAATGGGTAAAAACATAGATAAAACTATGATACAAATAAAAATGCTTAATACTTCAAAAGGACCAGCAGTACATTCTTTAAGAGCACAAGCAGACAGAAAAAAGTATCAAGCAGAAATGAAGCATACTTTAGAGAGACAAGAAAACTTAGATATAAAACAGGCAGAAATTGTGGATATTAAAGTAGAAGATGGAAAGGTAAAGTGCATAGAAACAGCAGTTGGCGCAATATATAATGTAAAAACAGTAATATTAGCAACAGGAACATATTTAAAAAGTACAATTTACATAGGAGAATTTTCACAAGATAGTGGACCAGATGGGGTGTTTCCTGCAAATAAACTATCAGAATGTTTACAAAACCTTGGAATAAACTTATTAAGATTTAAAACAGGAACACCAGCAAGAATAAACAAAAAAACAATAGACTTTTCTAAAATGGAAGTACAAAAAGGAGATACAGAAGTAGTACCATTTTCTTTCGAAGATGAACTAAAAGACTTTAAACAAGTAGATTGTTACTTAACTTATACAAACGAAAAAACACATAAAATAATAAGAGATAATCTAGATAGATCGCCTTTATATACAGGAGTTATTACTGGCACAGGGCCTAGATATTGTCCATCAATAGAAGACAAAGTAGTAAGATTTAGTGATAAGCCAAGGCATCAAGCATTTGTAGAACCTGTAGGATTAGACACAGACGAAATGTATATTGCAGGTTTAAGCTCTTCTTTACCAGAAGATGTGCAAATTGCATTATATAGAACAATACCAGGGCTAGAAAATGCAGAATTTACAAGACCTGCATATTCGATAGAATATGACTGTATTAATCCGCTAGATTTAAAACTTTCTTTAGAATATAAAACAATAGATGGACTATTTTTTGCAGGGCAAATAAACGGAACATCAGGATACGAAGAAGCTGCGTGTCAGGGGTTAATAGCAGGAATTAATGCTGTGCAAAAAATAAAAGGAGAAAAACCAGTTATTTTAGACAGGACAGATGGATATATAGGTGTTTTAATAGATGATATAGTGACAAAAGGAACAAATGAGCCATACAGAATGATGACATCTAGAGCAGAATATAGGCTATTGTTAAGACAAGACAATGCTGACCTACGCTTAACCGAGATAGGCTATAGAGTAGGGCTTATTACAGAAGAAAGATATCAAAAGTTTTTAAATAAAAAGAAAAATATAGAAGAAGAAATAAAAAGATTAAAAAAAACAATAGTAAAACCAACTAAAAAAGTAAATGAATTTTTACAAAAGCAAGGCACAACGCCATTATCAACTGGTTCTAAGCTATCAGAATTATTAAAAAGGACAGAAATAACATATAATAGTTTAAAAGAAATAGATGAAAATATGCCAGAATTATCATTACAAGAAAAAGAAGAAGTAGAAATACAATTAAAATATGAGGGATATATTAAATTACAAGAAGAGCAAGTAAAAAAATTTAAAAAGATGGAAAAGAAATTGATACCAGAAGATATTGATTACGAAAAAATAAGTGGTATAAGTTTAGAAGGAAAACAAAAACTAAGTAAGTTAAAACCATTGTCAATAGGACAAGCAAGCAGGATATCAGGTGTTTCGCCAGCAGATATATCAGTACTGTTGGTATATTTGCAAACAAAAAACAAATAACATATTGGAGGTTAAATGTGGATATAAACGAATTTTATAAACAAATTACAGACGAGGCAAATCAGATTAATATAACAATAAATAATGAAAAAGTAGAGCAGTTTTATAAATATATGCAAATTTTATTAGAATGGAACGAAAAAATTAATCTCACAGCAATAAAAGAAGAAAAAGAAATAATAACAAAACATTTTATAGACTCAATTACAATTAGTAAATATATAAAAGATAATAGTTATATAGCAGATATAGGAACAGGTGCAGGATTTCCTGGAATACCTTTAAAAATAATAAATGACTCATATAATATTACATTAGTAGATTCTCTTAATAAAAGAATTAAATTTTTAGAAGAAATAATAACAAAATTGCAACTTAACAAAACAAAAGCAATTCACGCTAGAGCAGAGGAAATTGGAAAAAATAAAGAATATAGAGAAAAGTACGATGTAGTTACATCTAGGGCAGTTGCGGACTTATCTGTTCTTGTTGAATATATGCTTCCTTTAGTTAAAGTTGGCGGATATTGCATATGCATGAAAGGTCCAGACTGTGAAGAAGAAATTAATAAAAGTAAAAAAGCAATAAAAATATTAGGCGGAAAAATAGAAAAACAAGAACAATTTGAACTTCCAAAAACAAATATAAAAAGAACTATAGTATTAATAAAAAAAATTAATACTACACCAAGTAAATATCCAAGAAAAGCAGGAACGCCAGCTAAAAGCCCTATTACATAAAACTAAATTAAAAGAAAAAATGTAGAACAAATCGGAAAGCCATTTTATTAACAGCATTTAAAACTTTTTCGTTGGCTTTCCGTAAATTTGTTCAAGCGCC
>CALXAW010000036.1 GCA_944386375.1 uncultured Clostridia bacterium | reverse complement strand
CAAGAATGTCCTAAATGTAAAGCAATGAGAGAAACAGTAATAGAAAATTGTTTTGTAGATGCATACAAAATATTATGTAGTAACAAAGGTGATATTGTAAATAAATTTATAACAAGAATAAACAGCATTATTACTGAGAACTCATCAAGTAAGTTAATAGAAAATATTGAAACAGAAAAAGAAAAGCTAAAATCAAAAATGAATAAATTAATTGATTTAAGTTTAGAAAATGCCATTGATAGAGAAACATTCTTAGAGAGAAAAGAGAAAATACAAAATCAAATCGAACAATTAAATCTAAAGCAAGAAAAATTAGTGTTAGATGAAAGAAACAAAACAAACAGAAAACTTAGCCTAAATAAGCTAAAACGATATCTTGAAAATGGAAAAATTATAACAGAATTTGATAAAGATGCTTTTGAAATTTTAGTAAAACAAGTTATAATTGGTGGATATGATGAAAAAGATAAAGCAGATCCAAAACAAGTAACTTTTGTACTAAAAAATGAGAGCAAAGTAAATTATGAGGATTATCTACAGACAAGCAACGATATTAGTCAAAAAAATCTACAGATGAGCGACCACACACGTGGAATGCATCGCTTTGCTAGACTTAAAAAAATGCTAGTTATCTTTATTAGATATAACAGATATTAGCCCAAAAAAAAGACGATTGGGAAATTGTTTCAAGAAAAATAATTAAAAAAACAGGAATAAAATTTAAAATATTAGTATAATTAATAAATGTATTTTATAAAACACAATAAAGCAAAATAGTAAGCTATTGAGGAGTAAAGAATATGAGAAAACCAAAAAAGAAAAAGAGGAGTGATTTATTATGTTAAACAATATAGAAGTATTATGCCATAATAGTATTAAAATAAATAAAGGGAAGGTTATATATTTTGACCCATTTAAAATAACCCAAAATTATAATGATGCAGACATAATATTTATAACACATAGCCATTATGACCACTATTCAGAAGAAGATATAAATAAGGTTATAAAAAAAGACACAGTAATAATAGCGCCTAAAGACTTAAAAAATCAATTGGAACAAAACAAAATAACAAATATTATTTTAGTAGAACCAAACAACAAATATGAAATAGATGGAATTAAATTTGAAACAATACCAGCATATAATACAAATAAACAATTTCATCCAAAAGAAAATAATTGGGTAGGCTATATAGTAGAAATTGAAAATAACAAATATTATATAGCAGGAGATACAGATATAACAGAAGAAAACAAAAAAGTAAAATGTGATATAGCATTTATTCCAGTTGGTGGAACATATACAATGGATTATAAAGAAGCGGCAGAATTGACAAATATAATAAAACCCAAAATAGTAGTACCAACTCATTATGGAAGTATAGTAGGAACAAAGCAAGACTCTGTAAACTTTGCAAAATTAATAAATCCAGAAATAAAATGTGAAATTTTAATAAAAGAATAAAATGCATATTTAAGAGGTGTAGCAATATGAAAAGATGTAAATGGTGTAATTTAAAAAACGAATTATATGTAAAATATCATGACGAAGAATGGTGTAAGCCAAATTTTGACGATAAATACTTATTCGAAATGTTAATATTAGAATCTTTTCAGGCAGGACTTTCTTGGGAATGTGTATTAAATAAAAGAGAAAGCTTTAGAAAAGCATTTGACAATTTTAATATAGATAAAATATGTAACTATGATAATAATAAAATACAAGAATTGCTACAAAATAAAGATATAATAAGAAATAAGCTAAAAATAAATGCATCAATAAACAATAGTAAAATATTTAAAAACATACAAAATGAATATGGCTCATTTTATAATTATTTAAAAACATTTACAAAAGGCAAAATACTTTACAAAAAAAAAAAAAAAAAAAATAAATAAAAAAACAATATAAAAAAAGAAAAAAAAAAAAGAGGAATGAAATTTGTAGGAAGCACAATAATTTATTCATACTTACAAGCAATAGGCATTATATATTCACATGAAAAAGAATGTTTTTTATACACTATGAAAGTCATACTTTTTAAGTAGTATAAAAGTCGCTACGCTCCAAGGAAATAAGAAAAAATAAAGGAAGGAAACAAAAAATGGCATTACATATAGTTATGGTTGAACCAGAAATCCCACAAAATACAGGAAATATAGCAAGAACATGTGCAATAACAGGAGCAAAATTACATTTAGTACATCCACTAGGATTTAAAATAGACGAAAGGTCAGTAAAAAGAGCAGGATTAGACTACTGGGATAAAATTGAAATAGAAGAACACAACTCATTAGATAAATTTTTAGATAAATATAAACCAGAAGAACATAATATGTTTTTTGCAACAACAAAAGGAAAAACAAAATACACTGATATAGATTATTCTAAAATGGAAGATGTATTTGTACTATATGGAAAAGAAACAAAAGGACTGCCAGAATGGTTATTGCAAAAATACTTAAACACAAAAACAATAAGAATACCAATGCTACCAACACTAAGATCATTAAACTTATCAAATTCGGTAGCTATAATAACATACGAAATATTAAGACAACAAAATTTTAAAAGCATGCAAAATATAAGCACATATTTTGACAAATAAAGGAAAGAAAAATGTATAGATTAGAAAATATAAAAATAAGAGAAGAATTAACCACAAAAGAAATATTACAAAAAGCATGTAATAAATATAAAGTAAAAATAGAGAATATAACTCAATTTTTAATATACAAAAAATCAATTGATGCACGAAATAAAGATGATGTATACTATAATTATACAATAGATGTAGAAAGTAAAACACCAATAAAAAATGCCAAAAAAGTCGAAAATAATATACAAAGCCTAAAAGTACAAGTAAATAGAAAAAGCAAAGCAAGACCTGTAATAATAGGAGCAGGCCCTGCTGGTTTATTTTGTGCATTAACACTTGTATATAATGGAATAAAGCCAATAATAATAGAACAAGGAAAAACAGTAGAAGAAAGAAAAAAAGATGTAGACCAATTTTTTAAAACAGGAGAGCTAAACACACAATCAAATGTACAATTTGGCGAAGGTGGAGCAGGCACATTTTCAGACGGAAAGTTAACAACAGGCACACATAATCCGTTATGCAAAAGAGTGTTAAAAGAATTTGTAAAATTTGGTGCACCAGAACAGATAATGTATATAAATAAACCACATATAGGAACAGATAACCTAATAAAAATAGTAGCAAATATGAGAAAAGAAATAATAAAACTTGGTGGAGAATTTTTATTTAACGAAAAAGTAACAGACATAAATATAAAAAATGGGAATTTAGAAACAGTAATATGTAGTAAAAACATAAAAACAGACACAGCTGTATTTGCAATAGGACATAGTGCAAGAGATACATTTGAAAAATTATACGAAAAAGGCATAAATATGGAAAAAAAGATATTTTCTGTTGGGCTAAGAATAGAACATAAGCAAAAAATGATAAATAATTCACAATATGGAACAAAAACAAAACTAAAATTACCATCAGCAGAATATAAGTTAGTATATCATGGAAAAGAGCGCTCATGTTATACATTTTGTATGTGCCCAGGAGGACAAGTTGTAGCATCATCTAGCGAAAATGGAACAATAGTAACAAATGGAATGAGTACATTTGCACGAGATGGAGAAAATGCCAATAGTGCAATTTTAGTAAATGTATTACCACAAGACTTTAAAGGAGCATCACCTTTAGAAGGAATGTATTTTCAAAAAGAACTAGAAGAAAAAGCATTTAAACTTGGAAAAGGAAACTTTTATGCACCAATACAAAGAGTAGAAGATTTTATAAAAAATGTAGAAACAACATATATAGGAGATGTAAAACCAACATATTTACCAGGAGTAACAATGTCTAACTTAAATACTATATTACCACAATATGTATCTACAACAATAAAAGAAGCGATACAATATTTTGATACAAAAATAAAAGGTTTTGCAAATCCAGATGCAATACTAACAGGAGTAGAAACTAGAAGTTCATCACCTGTAAAAATAATAAGAAATGAAAAATTAATGGCAAATATAAATGGAATATATCCATGTGGCGAAGGAGCTGGGTATGCAGGAGGAATAATGACCGCAGCAGTAGACGGAATAAAATGTGCTATGGCAATTTTGCAAAATCCCTAGTCAAAATATAAAAAATATGATATACTATCTTGCAAGGAGTTAAAATGTCAAAATTTTTTGTAAAAACAAATCAAATAAAAGAACCAAATATAGAAATTTTAGGGGCAGATGTAAACCACATAAAAAATGTATTAAGAAAAAATATAGGCGAAGAACTAGAAATTTGCAATAAAGAAAATAGTAATAATTATATAGCAAAAATAGAAAAAATAGAAAATAATTGTATTACATGTAAAATAATAAAAATATTAACAAATACATCTGAAAAAAATGTGCAAATACATATATTGCAAGGTCTGCCAAAAGCAGATAAAATGGAACTAGTTATACAAAAAAGTGTAGAATTAGGAGCATATGAAATAACCCCAATTGCAATGAAAAGATGTATAGTAAAAATAAATGCTAAAGACGAGTCAAAAAAAATACAAAGATGGCAAAAAATATCAGAAGTAGCGGCAAAACAATGTGGCAGAAACATTGTACCTAAAATAAATAATATAAAAAATATAAAAGAAGTTTGCAGTATAATAAAAGATTATGATATAGTATTAGTAGCATATGAAAAAGAAAAAGAAAATAAATTAAAAACAGAATTACAAAAAATAAAAGATAAAACAAATGTAAAAATAGCTGTTATAATAGGACCAGAAGGCGGTATAGAGCCAGAAGAAGTACAGCAATTACAGCAAAATGGAGCAAAAGTTGTTACATTAGGAACACGAATATTAAGAACAGAAACAGTTGCATTAAGTATTATAAGTAATATAACATATGAACTAGAATTCTAGGAGGAAATAAATGATAGAAGAAAAAACAAATACAAATGAAAAAAATCCAATAACAAAAAGCACTAACAAAAAAATATTAATAAATATTGGTATAGCAATATTAGTAATATTGTGTTTCGCAGGTTTATACATAGGAAACACAACAATAGAAGAAAATCTTTTTTCTAGATTATTGCAATTAATAACTATAGCAGTACTTGCAATAACAATTATTTTATTTGAAAGAGCATATAAAAAAGACGATGGATTGCTTGCAATAAATGGGATTGAAGCATTAGTGTTATCATGTCATTTATTATCTATAACATATGTTATAACTATTTTTAATTTAGATTTTAATATGTATGTTGCAATATCTGCAGGAATTTTTACAATATATTATATATTTAAAGCAGTAGTTTTATATACAATGGGACGAAAACAATATTTAAATAGCTTAAGTGATATAGCAGAAATAGTAAAAGAAGAAAAACCACGCAAAAAAGAAGCTGTAAAAAGAAATAATAGTGAAGAAACAGCAGAAGAAATAACACCAAAAGCAGGAGAAGAAGAAAATAAAAAGAAAAAAATTAATAAAAAAGAAAAACTAGCTAAACAAGAAGAAACAAAAACAGAAAACATACAAGAGAAAACAGACTTAAACCAAGAAGAAGAAAAGCCAAAAGAAATAAACATAGAAAAAGAAGAACCAGAAGAAAAAGAGAAAAAAACAAAGTCAAAACCAAGAAAAAAGAAAGAAAAAATAGAAGAATCAAAAACAGAAAAAGAAGAGCAAAAAAATGAAGACAAAACACAAAATTCAAAACAAGAAAAGAAAGTAACAAAAACAACTAAAAAATCAGCAGCAAAAACAAAAACAACCAAAAAGAAAGAAACCACCACAGACGACAAAAAAACAAAAAAAGAAAGCACAAAAAGAAAAACAACTAAAAAAGAAAACAAAGAAAAAGAAGAAATAAAAGAAATAAAAGAAATAGAAGAAAAAGAGCAAGAGCCAAAAGAAGCAAAAAGCAAAACCACTAAAAAGCAAAAAAGCACTAAAAAGAAGGTGGAACAAGTTGATTAAAAGTATGACAGGATTTGGCAGAAGTAAATTGGTAAAAAACTATAGAGAATATCAAGTAGAAATTAGAGCAGTAAACCATAAATATAGTGACATAACAATAAAAATGCCAAGAAACTTAAGTTATTTAGAAGATTGTATACGTACAATAATACTAAATAAAATAAAAAGAGGAAAAATAGATGTATTTATAACATTCGAAAATTACAGTAAAGACGGCAAAAAAATACAAATAAATAAAGAAATTGCAAAAAACTATATACAAACCTTAAAAGAATTAGCACAAGAAGAAAAAATACAATCAAACATAGAAGTAACAGATATAGCAAAACTTCCAGATGTACTTACAGTAAAAAGTATAGAAGATGAAGAAAGTATAAAAGCAGAGGTTTCAATAGCAGTAGAAGAAGCGCTAGAAAAACTAATAGCAATGAGAAAAGCAGAAGGAGAAAAAATATCAAAAGATTTATTAAAAAGAATGCAAAGTATAGATACTAAAATAAAAGAAATTTCTGAATTTTCTACTGGACTTATTAACCAATATGTAGTAAAATTGGAAGAGAGAGTAAAAGAATTACTAAAAACAGAAGAAATAGACAAAACTAGAATAGCACAAGAAGTAGTCATATATGCCGACAAATGTTCAATAGAAGAAGAAATAACACGACTAAATAGTCACATATCTCAATTTACAAACCTAATAAAAACAGAAGAAGCCATTGGCAAAAAAATGGATTTTATTATACAAGAGATGAACAGAGAAACAAATACTATAGGGGCTAAATCAAACAGTTTAGAAATAACAAATAGAGTAATAGACATAAAAACACAATTAGAAGACATACGAGAGCAAATTCAAAATATAGAGTAAAAGGAGAGATATTTATGCAACTAGTAAACATAGGATTTGGAAATATTGTATCAACACAAAGAATAGTAGCAATTGTTAGTCCAGAGTCGGCACCAATAAAAAGAATGGTACAAGAAGCAAAAGACAACAAAACAGCAGTAGATGCTACTTATGGAAGGCGAACAAGGGCAGTAATTATAATGGATTCAGGTCATATTATATTATCTGCTGTTCAACCAGAAACAGTAGCAAGTAGAGTAGACAAAGATATAAATTCAGACGATAATTAGGAGGAATGTAAAAATGATGGTAAAACCAAGTGTTACAGAATTACTAAAAAAAGCAAGTAACAGATACGAGTTAGTTATAGTAACAGCAAAAAGAGCAAGAAGAATAGTAGAAAGAAGACTAAGTGAAAAGAAAAAGGCAATGGCAAACGAAAACTTTGTGGCTAAAACAAAAGAAGAGTCACCTGTTACTTTAGCAGCAGAAGAACTAGCAGCTGATAAAATAGAAATAATAAAAGGAGAGTAGTATAGTGGAAAAAAGACATATCATAGCCTTATCAGGCGACTTAGCAAGTGGTAAAGGAACAACATCAAAAATATTAATGCAAGAACTTAATTATGGAATATACAGAAATGGTGAATATGTTAGAAAATTAGCAAGAGAAAAAGGATGGGACATAACAAGTTTTAACGAATTTTTAAAAGATCACCCAGAAATAGATCAACAAATAGAAAAAAGTGCAGCAGAATATGGAAAAGACCACGATAACTTTATAATAGATGCACGTCTAGGTTGGTATGTAATACCAGAATCTTTTAAAGTATATTTAAAAGTAGACATAGATGTAGCAGCTAAAAGAGCTTTTAATGACCCAAATAGAAAAAGTTCAGAAAATTTTGAAACAGTAGAAGAACAAAAAGAAGATATATTAAAAAGATACAAAATGGAAAATGAAAGATACTGGAATTTATATAAAGTAAGAAAAGATGATATGTCTAATTATGATTTAGTAATAGATACTACAAATCTTACAGCACAAGAAACGGCAGATATAATAAAAGATGCATATTTAAAATGGCTAGAAGAATAACCCCATAGGCAGGAACCCTAACCTATGGGGTTTTATGTAAAAAGGAGAAAATGATGGTTGCAGAAGTTATAATTAATCGTTCAGCAAAAAAAGTAAATAGAGCATTTGATTATAATATACCCAAAGAATTAGAAGAGCTAATACTAGTAGGAAGCATGGTATTAGTTCCTTTTGGTAATTCTAAAAAACTAGAAGAAGCTTATGTAGTAGGAATAAAAGAAAATTCGCAATATGCAACAAAAGAAATAGTAAAACTAAAAGACAATTTAGAGCAAAGCTATATACAGCTTGCAAAATGGATGGCAAAAAAATACTTTTGCAATATATCTGATTGTATAAAATTAATGTTGCCACCAGGAACGAGAACCAAAAACGAAGAAAATAAAATACATGACAAAAAAATAAATTGTGTATATTTAAATAAAGACATAGAAACAATAGAATTTGAAATAGAAACAGGAAATATAAAATCCGAAAAACACAAAAAAATATTATACTTTATAAAAAATAACCCAGGATGTACAATACCAGAAATAGAAATATTTACAGGTTGTTCTAGAGCAATAGTAAAAACATTAGAAAAAAATGGTTATATACAAATAGTAGAAAAAAAAGTAGAGCGCAATCCATTAATAAATAAAAAAGTAGAAAAAACAAAAAAAATAAAACTAACACAAGAACAAGAAGAAGCATATAACCAAATAGAGCAATCTATAAAAAAACACATATATGAAAAATTTTTACTATATGGAGTAACAGGCTCAGGAAAAACAGAAATATATTTACAACTAATAGAAAACATAATAAACCAAAACAAAACAGCATTAGTATTAGTACCAGAAATTTCGCTAACACCACAAATGATAGACAGATTTGTGGGTAGGTTTGGAAAAGAGCAAATTGCAGTATTACATAGCAAACTTTCAATAGGCGAAAGATATGACGAATGGAACAGAATAAAACAAGAAAAAGCAAAAATAATAATAGGAGCAAGATCTGCAATATTTGCACCAGTAAAAAACCTAGGAATAATAATAATAGACGAAGAACATGACAGCTCATATAAATCTGAAATGACACCAAAATATGATGCAAAAGAAATAGCAAATGTATTAGCAAAACAAAACAATATACCATTAGTATTAGGAAGTGCAACACCAGACTTAGGAACATATTATGAAGCAAAACAAGGAAATTCTACATTGCTAACACTTACCAAAAGAGCAAATAACTCTAAACTACCTAAAGTAAAAGTAATAGACCTAAAACAAGAACTAGCAAATGGAAATAGATCTATGTTAAGTAACGAATTATATAACTTAATAGAAAAAAACATAAAAGAAAAAAGACAAACAATATTATTTTTAAACAGAAGAGGGTATTCTACATTTATAATGTGCAGAGAATGTGGTTATACAGTAAAATGTAAAAACTGTGATATAAGTATGACATACCATAAATACCAAAACAAATTAAAATGCCATTATTGTGGTCACGAAGAACCAGTACTAAAAATATGCCCAGAATGTGGAAGTAATAAAATAAGATATTTTGGTACAGGAACACAAAAGCTAGAACAAGAAATAAACAAACTATTCCCAAAAGCAACAACAATAAGAATGGATGTAGACACAATAAGTAAAAAAAATTCACATGAAGATATTTTAAATAAATTTAAAAATGATAATATAGATATACTAATTGGAACACAAATGGTAGTAAAAGGCCATCACTTTCCTAATGTAACACTAGTAGGTGTGATTGCAGCAGATAGTAGCTTAAATATAGATGACTACAGAGCAAATGAAAGAACATTTCAAATACTTACACAAGTAGCAGGAAGAGCAGGAAGAGAAAACTTAGAAGGAACAGTAATAATACAAACATATAATCCAGAAAGTTTTAGTATCCAATGTGCAAAAAAGCAAGATTATAACATGTTTTATAAAACAGAAATAGAACTGCGAAAACAGTTGAAATATCCACCATTTTGCGATATAATAGTAATTGGGCTAAACAGCATAAATGAAGAAGAAATAATAAAAATAAGTAAAAGTATATACAATTATTTAAACTTAAAATTAGACCAAGAAGAATTTAAAATATTTAAGCCAATGCCATCACCAATAAGCAAAATCCAAAATAGACTAAGGTGGAGAATAATAATAAAAGGAAATATAACAAAAGAGGCAAACAATATTTTAAATGAATGCTTAAAAAAAGTATATAACTTAAACTTAAAAGCAACAAGAGTAAGTATAGACATAAATCCAAATAATATGATATAAAAAATAAATACAGTAAAATTAATGTTGTAACTATATGCAACAAGGAAGGGGAATTTTATGGCAATAAGAATAATAAGAGAACAAGGAGACGACATATTAAGCAAAAAATCTAGAGAAGTAGAAAAAATAGACGATAGATTACAAGAACTAATAGACGATATGATAGACACAATGCATAAATACAATGGTGTAGGTTTAGCAGCTGTACAAGTTGGAATATTAAAAAGAGTATTGGTAATAGACTTATATGACGACAAAGGACCTATAGTAATGATAAACCCAGTAATATTAAAAGAAAAGGGAGAACAAGAAGTAGAAGAAGGATGCTTAAGTTTTCCAAATCAATTTGCAAGAGTTATAAGACCAGCAGAAGTATTTGTAGAATACACAACAAGAGAAGGAAAAAGAATAAAACTAAAAGCAAAAGAATTATTAGCACAAGCAATATGCCACGAAGTTGATCACTTAAATGGCGAAGTATTTGTAGATAAAATGATACCAGGAACACTAGAGTATGTAGAACCAGAAGAAGGTGATAAAAATTGAAAATAATATTTATGGGCACGCCAGACTTTGCAAAAGAATCTTTAAAAGCAATATACGAAGCTGGGCATAATATATTAGCAGTTGTAACAAATCCAGATAGACCAAAAGGCAGAGGAATGAAAATGCTTGCATCACCAGTAAAAGAATATGCATTAGAAAAAGAATTGCAAATATTACAACCAGAAAAAATAAAAAACAATACAGAATTTATAAATAAAATAAAAGAACTAAACCCAGAGGTAATATGTGTAGTAGCATATGGAAAAATATTACCAAAAGAAATATTAGAAATACCAGAATATGGGTGTGTAAATGTACATGGTTCACTACTACCCAAATATAGAGGTGCAGCACCAATACAATGGGCTGTATTAAACGGAGATAAAACAACAGGAATAACAACAATGTATATGGACGAAGGTATGGACACAGGAGACATGATATTAAAAAAAGAAGTAGAAATAAAAGAAGACGAAACTACAGGAGAATTGTGGAATAAATTAGCATACGAAGGTGGCAAATTATTGGTAGAAACATTAAAGCAAATAGAACAAAAAACAGCACCTCGTATACCACAAACAGGAGAATTTACAATAGCACCAATGCTAGATAAAAAAATGGCAAAAATAAATTGGGAAGAAAAAACAGCCAATCAAATAAAAAACTTAGTAAGAGGACTAAACCCAATAATGGGAGCATATACAATGCTAGAAAATAAAAAAATAAAATTTTGGAAAGTAGAAAATATATCACAAAATGAGTTAAAAACAATTGATACAAATGCAAAAAAACCAGGAACTATTTTGCTTGCAGATAGCAAAATAGGGCTATATATACAAACTATAGATGGCGCAATAAAAGTATTAGAAATACAAGGTGAAAACTCAAAACGAATGAATATACAAGACTTTTTAAGGGGGAATAAATTGCAACAAGGAGCCGTATTTAGCTAAAAACTTGAAAAAATTGCAAAAAAGGTGTATAATATAGGTATAATTTAATATTTACCAGAAAGATACTGTCGTTTGTATTTACATTTTTACGTACTAGGAGGAAACTAATATGAAATATACAGCAGATACTTTAAAAATGATGGGACTTGTAATTTTCCTTGTTTTTATAGCTGCAATGACGGCAGCCGCAGTTGCTTTAGGAGTAAAATGGTTAATGAGTTTTACTATGGTGCATTGGATTTTTTTCGCATCAGGAGCATTATTTACATTAGCTTGTCAAGGTGCTGCCGAAATTAGAAGAGAAAAAAGAAAAAACAAAGAAGATTGAATTAATAGTAAAGTATCTATTCTGGTTTTTCCATAAATGTATGGAAGATGAAAAAAGAGTACGTAAGAGGTTTAATAATTTAAACTTACTTACGTACTTTTTTCTGGTATAGGAAAAATCGATTTTTCCTATACCAGAAGTCGCTTTGCTCCAAAGTTGCACACAATTTTACTTCGTAAAATTGGCGCGCGAACAAA
>CALXAW010000035.1 GCA_944386375.1 uncultured Clostridia bacterium | reverse complement strand
CTATTAGTTCGAACAGAAACGTCATTGGTGCGGATGAGAGGACTCGAACCTCCACGCCGTTGGCACTGGTTCCTAAGACCAGCGCGTCTGCCAGTTCCGCCACATCCGCATTTGTATTAACAAAGTATATCTTAGCATATTTCGCCTTTCTTTGTCAATACAATTTTTTATATTTTTCAAATTTTATATACCAAAAGAGAAGTCAATATGACTTCTCTTTTTACTGCATTTGGTTATTATATTTATAACTGCTACACATTGATTCATCTGGATTAGTTGTCTTACATTCTTGAACAGGTGTAACCATTATTTGTTCTAATGTGCACTCTTGTTCTTTATTTTTGTTGTATTTACAACTTGTTACAGTGCAGTTTATTTTTTGCTTATTATCCATAAAAATAACCTCCTTGATTCGTTATCATTTATAGTATGTGTAACTTGGTTATTTTTATTACATAGAAAAATTGTTTTATTGTTCTATGTAAATTAATCCTTATATACTATTTTTCCATCTTTAAAAGTAGCTAATACTTTAATATCCCTTATTTCATCTATTTTTACTTTTAATGGATTTTTATCAATTATGATTAAATCTGCATTCTTTCCCTCTTTTATACTTCCTTTTTTATCTTCTTCAAAATATTGATATGCCACATTTATTGTAACACCTTTAATTGCATCTAAAACACTTATTTTTTCTTTTTCATCTAATACAACTCCATTCTTTGTTACTCTTTTTACTGCACACCAGATAGACTCAAACATATTAGGAGATATTACTGGAGAATCTTGATGAAATGTATATATAACGCCTTGTTTTAAAGCTGTTCCTACTGGACATATTTCTTTTGCTCTATCAAATCCAAAGTTTTTAATATGTGTATCTCCCAAATGATAAATATGATTTATGAAAAATGATGGAATTATTCCTGTCTTTTTTAAATCAGCTATTTGATCTTTTCCTAATAATTGTGCATGTATCATTACAGGTCTTATGTCATTATTATTTTTATTGCTTTTAATTGCATCTATATATTGCTCTGCAGCCTTGTCCCCATTACAATGTGCAAGTATTTGCATATTATCTTCATATGCCGTTTTTACAGCCTTTTCTAATTGATTTTCGTTCATAGTACCATAGCCAAAATAATTTGTATCATCTAAATATGGTGTCCTCATCCATGCAGTTCTTGCTTGAGGTGAACCATCTAAAAATATTTTATATCCACCAATTTTTAAATTATCTTTATATTGGTCAAAATATTCTTTAAAACTTTCCATAAATTTTTCTTTTTCATTAATCTTTATATATGATACTAAATCTATTTTTAATATTCTATCCTCTATTAATTTTTTATAAATAGGTATCATCTCTTTATATGTCATACCATCTTGCAGTGTTGTTATTCCGTTTTTTAGATATATTTCTTGTGCGTTTCTATATGCATCAATTAAATTTTGGATTGATGGCATTGGAATTTTTAATTGTAACTCAATAAAAGCATTTTCTTCTAAATATCCTGTCAACTTTCCATCTATTTTTTCTATCATGCCTCCATTTATTTCTTTTGTATTTTCATCTATTTTTAAGTATTCTAATCCTTTTGAATTTATTACTCCTGAATGACCAGATTTGTGTTGTAATAGAACAGGGTTATTAGGTAGTACTGAATCTATAATCTCCTTTTTAGGATGTGTTTTTTCCTGTAATTTATTATGGTCATAATTACAAGCTATAATCCATTCGCCGTCTAAAATGTTATTTTCTTTTTTAAACGTTATTAATTTACTTTTTATTTCATCGAAATTCTCACAATCCTCTAAATCTACTTTTAGTAGATTATTAGCCACACCAGAAAAATGGCTATGTGCATCCATAAATGCTGGCATCATTGTCTTTCCTTCTAAATCATGAATTTCTGTATTTGAATCCTTATAGTTAAATATTTCCTCTATTGTTCCCACTTTTTTAATTATACCATTTTCTATTAAAATAGCATCAGCTTTATTATTTTCTAATGTAATAAAATCTCCATTATAAAATATTGTTTTCATGTTATATTCTCCATTTTTAATTAAAATTTTTTAGTTAATATTTATTATGAATTATATTAAATTTTTAATACATTTTTTCTTATACTAAATTTTCTGGATTTAATGCTTTTAATTCTTCTAATACAAAAATACCATCTTTTCGTATTAGAACATCATCAAACCAAATCTCTCCTCCACCATATTCTTTAGTTTGAATATTAACAATATCCCAATGAATACTTGAACGATTTCCATTATCGCTTTCTTCTAAACTGTCTCCTGGTGTAAAGTGGAAACTTCCTTTTATTTTTTCATCAAATAATGTATCACCTATAGGTCTTTCAATATATGGATTTAACCCTAAAGCAAATTCTCCAATATATCTACTCCCTTCATCTGTATCAAGTATTTCATTAAGCTCTTTAGTCTTATTAGATGTAGCTTTTATTATTTTTCCGTCTTTAAATTCAAATCTAATATTATTAAATAATATACCATTATATCGTGTTTCAGTATTATATGTTATATATCCATTAACACTTGTTTTTACTGGTGCTGAAGCAACTTCGCCATCTGGTATATTAAATGTACCCATATATTTTTCAGCAGGTATTCCTTCTAAGCTAAATGTCAAGTCAGTTCCTTCTCCGAATAATATGTACTTTTTTAGTTTTATTCATTAAGTCAACTAAATTATCCATAGCCTTTGACATTTTATTATAATCTAATGTACATACATTAAAATAAAAATCTTCAAATTCTTCTGTATTCATATTACTCATTTGTGCCATTGATGCATTTGGATATCTTAAAATACACCACTTTGTATGTTTAACTCTTTCTTCAAAATGCACTGGCATTGTATAATATTTATTATATAATGCCATTTTTTCTTTTGGAACTCCATTTAATTCTGCTGTATTTGTACTTGCTCTTATTCCTATATATGCATCCATATCCTTCATTCTTTCTAAATCATGTTTTGCATAAAGTTTTATTTGTTCTTTAGATGCATTTATAAGAATTTCTCTTAATATTTCGTGGTCTATAATATTGAAAAATGGTAGTGCTCCAATGTTTTCTGATTGTTCTATTAATTCTTTCCCTAAAGGAATCGCCTCCATTCCAATTATTTCTATTAATATCTTTTCTCCTTTTTGTAAATTTATAGAATGCTTTAATAAATTGATAGCTAATTTTTCTATTCTTAAATCTCTCATAATCTTCACCTCTTTAATAAATATATCATTTTTTTGTATTTTCCTCAACAATTTTTAAGTATTATATTTCAATTATTTATTGATTAATAAATTAATCAATATTGACACTATTTGTGATTTGAGTTTATTTGACTTTTAGCTAGTTTAGTAGTATACTTAAGGTATGTAGTTATTACTTTTTGTATTTTGAAAGGATGATACTTATGGCTTTGGTAGAAAGTCGGAATATTGTAGAAAATTTATCTGAAATTAAAACTGGTATTACAGTACATGCAGATGACGATTTTTTCTACGTATCTAATCACAACTCTAAAGAAAGTATTGATGTTCCTATGATTGATTTCTTATCAGCTTTTTATAAGTATAGAAACGAAATACTTTATTCTCTTTTAGAGAGGATTGATGGATTAGATGATAAGGATAATTTGTATTTAGACACTAGTGCTAATAAGTTAATTGACCACATTTGTGAGTCTAATCGTTTGATTTATTGATATTTGTATCATCTTACAACTAACAAGGATGTGTAGATTATCTATTATTTTAGATAATCTACACATCCTATTTATAATACCGCTTCTATAGTTTAATATATTTGTTTTCTATTTGTATTTTATTTTCTTTTATTTGTATAGATATCTCTGTTTTACATAAATTTTGTATTATTTTTGCAATAACTGTTTTCATTTCTTGTATTGTTGTATAATTGTAGCAATTTACATTTTCGTCTATTTGATTTTTAAAATCTTCTACACTCTGGTCATATTGTGTATTTTTAAATAACACATATATTGGTATTTGTGAATTTATTGCAATATTGTATTCTTCTAATGTGTATTGACCTAGTTTGCTTCCAACTAACATTATAAAACTTTGTGATTTTTTTATTTGTTCATTATATTCTCCTTGCTTTCTGCCTAAGGCTATTGTATTGTCAAAAAATTCACATTCAAATAGTTTTATTTTTATTTCGTAATCTATTAAAATATCTTGTATTTTTCGTATTAAGTCTCCTATTTCGTTTCTTTCGTCTTTAAATTCATTTATTGATGATGCTAAAAATATTTGATATTTTTGCATTTTACTCACATTCCCTTCTTAAGCTACTTGCAAGTTGTTTATAATTTTCTACTTCGTCATTATTTCCTAAGTTTTCATAATCTTTTATTATTTCATTATATATTTCTAATAGTCTTTTTTGATTTTCTGTTTTTGCCCATTTTTTTATTTTTTCATCTTTTAATATGTCTTTTTGCACTTGTATTGCTAATTTTCTTTTTTCTACTGATTGCCTATATTCTTCTTTTTTACTATAGCAATCTGCTAAACATCTATATGTATGTTGTAAATACATTTGTCTTAATAATTGCCCATCTGCTTCAGTTTCTAATAGTGTTACGGCATTTTCGTATAGTTCTATTGCTTTTGTATAATTTTCTTTGTCTGCTTCTATTGTTGCTAATTGAATTTTTACATATGCTAATTCTTTTGAATATTCTAATGGATTGTCTTTCATTAATGTTTCTATAAATTGTTCTATTTTATAAAATAGCTTTTCTGCTTGGTTGTAATCTTCTTTTAATTCGTAAATACCGTACAAGATTATTGTATGACTCATATAGTGCATATAACTCATATTTATTTTTGTCTTGCATATTTTCTCTTATTTCTACTGCTTTTTTATAATAGGTTTCTGCTTGTTCTAATTTTTCTATATCTTCATATAGTTTACCTATTCTTCCATAAGATTTTGCACAAATATCTTGACTCTTTTTTCTTTGTTCTGATGTATCATATTGTATGTTTTCTAGATTTTGTGTGAATTTTAGCATTTGCTTTATTTGTTTTTCTACTTTTTTTGGCTTATTTTCTTCTAATGCTAATTCATAATATATGTTAATTACTGCATTTACAAAATCTATTTGTGCTTTAAAATCTTTTATTGAATTTATAAGTTGTTGTTTCCATATTTTTCGTGCTGTGCTATTTATAAATGTATTATTAAATATTTTTAAATAAAATTTTGATATATCTTCTTGTAGTGTATCTTTTAATTCTGCATATTTTTTTGGGTTTTCTATTTCTAATTCTTCTGCTATTTTTTGTGTTTTTAACATATATTCTTGTGCTAAGTCAAATTTCTTTTGATTTGTGTATTGTATAAATAATATATGATATATATCTTCTAAATTGCTTTTTACTGTAGTTTCGTTTTTGTTTTGTAATAATTCTTGTGTTATTTTTTCTGCTTTTTTTAGATTCTCTTCTGCCTTGTCATATTTTTTTGTAATTCCATTTATTTTACCTAATTTTTTATATATTATTGCTAAGGTATTTTCTGATTTTATATTGTTTTGGTAAACTTCTATTAATTTTTCGTAATATTTTTCTGTTTTGTCATATTCATTTGTTTTATTATACACATATTCTATTATGTTATTATATGCTTCTATTATTTGCTCATAGTCTTTTAAGTCTTCTGCTATTTGTATGTATTTTTGCAAGTTTTGTTCTGCTTGTTTATAGTCTTGTAAATTGCTATAACTTTTTCCCATTATATTATAGCTATTTCCTAAATCTTCTTTATTTTCTATTTCTTCTAACTCTAAATATGATATGAATTTTTGACTTGTTTCTATTGCTTTTTCAAATTCTTTTATATTATATAAATATTGTGCATATATTAATATTGTTTTTCTATATAGTCCACCTTGTTTTTCTATTTTTAACGCTTCTACAAAAGTTTCTTCTATTTGTAAAAATCTGTCTGGATTTTTTGTGTCTAGTTTTAATGTTTCTATTCTTTGTATTAATTCATTTATCTTTATTTGTAGTTCTTCTTTTCTTGCTTCGTGTAAATCTAATATTTTATGTGCTTCTTCTTTTATGTCTTCTAGTTTTAGTGCTTGTTTTGCTGCTTCTATATCCCCTTGCTCTAAGCATTTTTGTGCATATATTTGTCTTTTAGAAAGATTGCCTTCTGCTGATATTTTTACAAAAGAGCTTTGCATTTCTAATATACTTTTTTCTAACATATATATGTTTTCTTTTATTTTAGCTCGTTTTTCTTCTACTTCTTTTAATTCGTCTTTTAATGTGTTATTATCATTTATTCTTGCCTTTTCTTTTAAGTCCCAATATGTTTGTTCTATTATTTGTGCTTCTTGTTTTAGTTCTTGTAATTGTTTATTATTAAAAATTATAGGTATTTTTTCTAATGACATTATTTCTTTTTCGTCTATATATAATTTTCCATCTTCGTTTTTTACTTTGCCGAACTTTTAATCCTAGTGCTTGCAAATGTAAAATTATATTTAGTTTTATTGTATCTATATTTTCGTATATATTATAATAATGTCCTAATTCTTGATCTAGTTTTTGCATAAAATTTATTACACTTTGCCCAGCTTGCTCTTCTGACTTTTTTACATATGTAGAAATTTTAGGCATTTTAGTATTTTTAAAGCTTTGGTATGCTATATTAAATTTGTTTATTGTATTATTATCTATTTCTTTATAAAATAATATAAAAAACAATTCGCTATTTTGTATTTCTGCTTTTTTTATTTCTTCTACATTTTCGTCTGTTACTAATTTAAAATATATGTTATATTCTTCGTATTTGTCATTTAGGTCTCGTATAAAATTACTTATTTCTTTTTCGTCTTTAATTAATTCTTGTTCATTTGCAACTAAATAAATATTTATCTTTTTCATAATAACACCCTATTCTTTTATACTGTTTAATTCTCCATAATTATTTGGAAATCCCATTATTTCTAATAAGTTTTGATAACTGTCGTTATCTATTTCTCTTTTTAAATGTTCTAGCAATCTTTCTATTTTTATAAACATCTCGTTAAATTCTTCTTCTGGAAGTAGTTTTTTAAAAATTATCATTACAGCAAATAAATCATTTATTCCACATTTATATTTGTTATTTTCTTTACTTATTTTTAGTATTTTATGATAATTACAATCTTTTTCTTCTATGTGTATATATAAACGTATATTAAATAATATATCTCCATGTGCACATATATTTCTTACAATGTTTAGTACTTTTAAATAATCTTGTATGCTATATGGGCTTAAATTTATTGGTTGTGCTATTTCTTGCTTGTCCTCTACTTTCATTAATTCATAAAAGTTTACTATATTTCCAAATGTAAATACTTTTACTAGCATATATAGTGGAATATATTTGTTTTGATTATAGAATTTTTTAAGCTCACTTTTAGAATTAGAAAAATTTCTTTGTAGATTATTATTAATTTTGCTTTTTAATATTTCAAATTCTTTATTATATTTATATTCTGGTCTGAAATTTTCTCTTTTTAAATAATTACTTTCTCCATATTTACTAGAAAATATATATGCTACATATGATTTTATATTTGTTTCTAATATATGTATATATTCAAAACATAGGTCTTTTAGATCTCTGTCAAATTTATATATTGCATATAGTTCTTCAAAATATGTTTCTTCTTCATATATTTCTTTTTGTTTATTTGACCTTTTTAAGTCTATAAATACATCTTCATATCCTTCTGTTATGTTATAGTGATTTTCTCTTAATATTATTTTTCTTGCTTTTTCTTCATTTTTAAATTTTAGACCTTTAGCTTTTAGTCTTTGTATTTGTTTTTCTATTATTGGATATCTTTTTTCCATATTGTATAACAATTACTCCTTCATTATTTTTCCTATATTGCAAAGTATCATCCTGTCTTTGCTTTGTAATGGTACTCCTATTTTTTGTTCTACTTCTTTTAATTGGTCATATTCTACTAATGCTGGGTGTAGCTTTCCTAAAAAGTTTACATGATGGTTTGTTTGTGTTTTGTATTTTTGCACATCTTCTATGGTGGCTTTTTTAAAACCGATACTTCTCATATATGCCATCCATCTATTATGCTCATTTATTATTAATTTGTTCATTATTGCTTCTTCTTTTATATATTGTTCAAATAATTTTTTATCTATTTCTTCTTTGCCTGTATATTTTTCTTTTAGTATTGAGTATATTTTATATTTTATGTGTAATGCAAATGCTCTTGAGGATTTTATATTATAATTTTTCTTATAAAATTCCTTTAGTTCTGTGTCTTGTGGACTATATGATAAATGTACATTTTTTGTCATTTTTTCTAATTTAGAGTTTATTATTGGTGTTGTATTATACATTTGATTTATACTTCCAAATGCATGTATGTCATAGCTATTTCCTTTTTCGTTTATTAATTTATTTACTTGTTCATTTTTTAAATTGTTTTCTATCCAAATATTTATTATTGGTCTAGTATCATTTTTGTTTATAAAATATCTTCTTAAAAACATTGCTTGTTTTAGGCTTTGCTCTTCGTCATTTAATGTTACTATTATATAATTTATATTATTTAATTTTTGTAGTTTTTCTTCTAGTTTTATAGAATTTACATCTACTTGTATAAATTCATAATTATAATTTTGTATTAATTCTGGGTAATTTAGCATTAATTCTTCTTTTATACTATCTGCTTTAATGTCTATTAATGTAATTTTTAAAGTATATCCTATTATTTGTCCACACCAAGTTATTGCTTTTAAAAATTCTTGTCCTACCTTTCCGCCACCTACTATTAATACTGATATTTCGTTATTTATTGTATTTAAATATATTGGTTTTTCTTGCAATACTTCACATACTGTTCTTTCTATTTCGTCTACAATTTCTAGTTTTATTTCTCCTTTGTCTACAGAGTCTAGTATATTTTCTGAAATTTCGTTACTTGTTATTAGATATATTTTAATGTTTAAATTTTTGTATTTTTCTATTAGCTCTAATGTTGTATTTAATTTCTTTTCTTCGTTTTCTAACATTATATATATTGTTATTTCTTTATTTTTTATGTGTTTAAATTCTATGTTTTCTATCTCTTCTTTTATTTTTAATGCTTTTATTGTGTTTAATCTTTTATTATAGTCTACTTCTTCTTTTGTGTAGTTTGCAAATATAATTGCTGTGTTTTTGTCTTTTTGATTTTCTGCAATTGTTAGGCTTTTTTCGTTTAAATTAGAAAATATTATTATTTTTCTTTTTTGTATAAACATTAATTTTATTTTAGTTGAAAAATCATTTAGTATTGACAATAAAAATGATACTGTTAATAACGGCATTGCTAAAAATAGTATATATATTATGCCTACATATACTATGTCTATTATGTTTTGTAATTCTACACTTGTAATAAGCGAAACATCTTCACTTATTATTATTGTTTGTGCCGAATATATTATAGAATATACTAATTTTGCTATTGGATTATTTCCTTCTGCAAGTGGAAATACTAAAACTGTAAGTGTTATTGCCATTCCTGTTAATAGCATTGATATGCTTTTTTTTGCATCATATGTGTATTTTTTAGCTTTTATAATTGTAATAGTAATTGTTATTATTGCAATTATTACATATATAATTTGCATATTTCTCTCCTCTTTTTTAAATTATAATATACATTTTATCACAAAAAAAGACAAATTACCAGTTTTTTGGTTATTTGTCTTTTTCTTATTGTACAATAGGAAAGTAATACTTTCCTATTGTACAATAGTCGCTACACTCCAATGTTTATTCTACTGTTGTTTTCCATAAACCATGTTTATTACAATATGAATATATTATTGAGCCTTTTATATATGGAAATCTTGTTTCTGTATTTTCTCCTGGTTTTAATCTTACTCGTGTAGTTGTATTATCTGTTACTTGTGCAATCCACATTATATAATGTTCTTCTTCCATTGGATGTTCATTTTCTCCAACTCTTACTAATATGTCTGTTCCCTTTTTTTCGTACACTGGTACATGTTTTTCTACTGCTGCATCTGTAGTATTTGCTTGCATTTGTTCCATTGGCTTTCCACAGCATTTAATATTTTCTGCATTTCCATCTATAAGTCCTATCATATTTCCACACACATTACATTTGTAAAATCTTACATTTTCTTTCATTATAAATTCCTCCTATTTTTTTATCTATTTTATCATAATTTTATAATTTTGCAACTTTTATATTATTTTTTGGGCTAATTTTTCTTGGTTAGTATATAAGTATTTATTTGTAATTATTGTACTTACTAAATATACTATGCCTAATATTGCCAGTCCTACATATATGTTTATATTTTTTAATATTACATTAGCTATAATGATTATTGCAATATTTATCATACCTAATAACATTGGAAATATCAAATTAAAATTTTGCTTTGCTACTGCATATTCTGAATCCCAGTTTAGTTTTGGTCTTTTTAAATCTATTATTATCATTATTATACTTTGCAATATTGCCATTATTGTTGCTATTATAAATATTAAAATTAATGTAAATATTGGTAAGTTTAATATATATTGAGCTATTGCAAGTGTTATTATTATTGTTATTATATTCATTATTATATTTGGAATTATTTTGTATATGTATTGTTTATATAATGGTACTGGTATATATTTTATAAATACTGCATTTTCTCCATCTCGTGATATGGCTGTTATTGATATATATATAAACATTGCAAAAAATTGTATTACACCTAATATTATACTTGCTACTAAAAATGTATTTATTTCTATTTGTGCTAATAGCTGTTGTATTTGCTCCATACCTGTACCTTCGCCTTTTATTCCTGCATATGTTACTACAACCATTATAATTGGTATTAAAATTGCTGGAAGTAGACATTGCATTAAAAATACTGGATTTCTTATTAAGTTTTTAAATTCTTTTCCTACATAGCTTTTGTATAGTCTGCTATTTTTATATTGCTTTTGATTTACTTCTTTTATTTTTTTAGTAGCTCCTCCTCCAAATAAGTTACCTACTAAACCTTTAAAATATATTTTTTGTGCTATTAGCATATATATTCCAAAACCTATAATTGTAAGTACAATTGTTTTTACTATTTGCACTATTGCTGTAAAAACTGAAGAAGTTGTTAATGATTCCATTAGGTAGTCTAATGTTGGAAAATAACCTTTTACCAATTCTACCATTCCATTTGCTTGTACTACCATTTGTGCCATTTCTTCGTTTGTCATTTCTCCATTTGAACTTGATGTAGATATAGATACTGCTATTATGACTCCTAATAAAATTAATGATGCTATTAATTGAAATTTATTTTTATTTTTTGTAAATTTTGCAAAACTCATTATTATTATTACTATTGTGCTTATTATTAATATTGGCAATATTGGCATTAATATAACTGCAAGTAATGCTTTTATATAAAATACTATATTTGCCCCTGTTTGTATTCCATATACTATAAATGGTATTAATCCTACTAAAGCTATAATTGCATATTCGGCAATTATCATTACATTTGTTCTTGCTAGTATTATTTGATATGGTTTTAAAGGCAGTGGCAATAAATATTCATTGTCTTTGGTAAAATATAAGATATTAATACTTGAAAATATTGTTTGAATTGTTGTTACTCCTAATATTGCAAATAATATCATACCTATAAATACCTTTTCTTGCTGTATTTGTATTAGTCCATCTAATAAGTTGTAACATAAAAATACAATTAGCCCTCCTAAATATAAAAATAATAAACCATATAATAAATACTTAGCTTTTGACTTTGCAGATACACCCATTTTTGCATCCATATTTGAAAAAGAATTTTTTAAAAATATTTTTGTTAATTTGATTACCTTGCCCATTTTTTATTCTCCTTCTTTTTCTGTTATTTCTAAAAATAGCTTTTCTAATGATGCTTCTTCTTTAAATTTTTGTTTCATTTCTTCAAATGTTCCTACAAATACTAATTTTCCTTTATTTATTATCCCTACTCTATCACATAGTTTTTCTGCTACTTCTAATATATGTGTTGAGAAAAATACTGTTTTTCCTTGTTTCGCATGTTCTCTCATCATTTCTTTTAAGTCAAATGATGATTTTGGATCTAAGCCTGTCATTGGTTCGTCTAATATCCAATTTTTGGGTTCTGCTAAAAGAGCTCCACATATTACTATTTTTTGTCTCATACCATGTGAATAACTTTGTATTTGATTATTTAATTGATTATATATTTCAAATTTTTTTGTTAATTCTTCAATTTTTTCTTTTCTTTCATTTTGTGGTACATCGTACAC
>CALXAW010000034.1 GCA_944386375.1 uncultured Clostridia bacterium | reverse complement strand
CCACCCAAATTTCCCATCTTTGAGCTTGTTCTGCTTGGTTTCTAAGCACATAATATTCTCTACCTATATCATATGTATCTGTATTTATGGACATTAAAAATGCCTTACCCATATTTGCAATTAGAGAATTTCGTTCATATTCCCCAAAGCGAGCTAACTTAATTGATTCTTCGTCATTTAACATTTTGGTTACATCGCCGTTACTAATTGCAACAGATTTATTAGTTTCGTCTATTTCAATCCTCTCGTCAGTTCCAACTTGTCCATATATTGCATTTTCTTGTATTACCTTATCATTTGAATATATTTTACTTATTTGTTTATATTTCCCATCTTTAAAATATACATTTCTTACAGACACATCACCATCATATAAAATTTGTTGTGTTTCCACATAATAATTTTGTGATTTTAATGATTTATTTGCATTTTGCATTATAGAATTTATTTTTATAAATTTATTTATTTCTTTTACAGCAATAGCAAAGGTTTCTTGTGTTAAATCTTCTGATAAATCTTCATTATTTGTTAAGCAGAATAAATATTTATATACTGCATTTGAATGGTTTTTATATATTTCTTCAATATTCTGCATAACCTTTTACCTCCTTCTATAATATAAGAGACAATAATTTTAATTTTGTTACATTTATTTATACAATAGGAAAGTATAAATTTCCTATTGTATAAATAAAGTAGTGATTTTTAGGTCACTACTTTATCAATTCTTTTATTACTTCTCCTGCAATAATTAAGCCTGCAACTGATGGTACAAACGAAATACTACCAATAGGGGCTCCTTTTTCTTGCTTTTTAGGTTCTTCTTTTGAATATACAACTTTTAATTCATTTATATTGTGTTTTTTTAATTCTTTTCTCATTATTTTTGCAAGTGGACATACACTTGTTTTATATATATCTGCTACTTCAAATTTTGTTGGGTCTAGTTTATTTCCTGTACCCATTGAAGATATTATTGGAATATGTAATTTATTTGCTTCTAATATTAATTCTATTTTTGAAGAAATTGTATCTATTGCATCTACTATATATGAAATAGAATTATCTAGCTTAATTAAATTATTTGTGTTACTGTAAAATTCTTTTAATACTTCTACTTTTGCATTTGGGTTTATTTCTAAAACTCTTTTTTTCATTATATCTACTTTATTTTTACCAATAGTTTTAGTTGTTGCATGTATTTGCCTATTTATATTGGTTATATCTATTATGTCATTATCTATTAAAATAAAGTTTCCAACTCCGGCTCTGGCTAAGCCTTCTACAACAAAAGATCCAACTCCACCTATTCCAAATACAGCAACTTTACTATTATTTAATTTTTCTAATCCTGCTTCTCCTATTAATAATTTTGTTCTGTCAAATTCTTTTTTCATATAATTATACCTCTTTTATTATATTCTATTTAAAATAACATATATTAATATTGAAAAAATTTCGAATGTGAATGGAAGAATGTTAGAAGTTCTTATACAATTTGAGGGAAATGTTTGCGAAAATTCTTCTTGGTATTTATACCAAGAAGAATTTCGTCGCAAAGGGAGCACGAAAATTGTATTAGAACTTCTTAAATTCTGGAATGAGCCGAGAAACTTTTTGAAATATTAATATATGTTATTGAAAATATATACTAATATTTACATTACATATAGCAATATACATAAGAAATGCAAAAGACTAGCAGCTAAAATGCATAGGTGAAAAATAGAGTGCATATATTTGTGCTTTTTACCTACGCCATATAAAATAGCTCCAATTGTATATACTATACCACCTGCGACCAGCAACGCAAATCCTACTGTGCCAAGTAATGCTGGTAATAAATTAATTTTTACAATTATACACCAACCCATTACTAAATAGCAAATCATAGAAAATACTTTATATCTTTTAATATCAATAGAATTAAGTACAATTCCTAGTAGCGCCATAGCCCAAATAACGCCAAATATAACCCATCCAGTTACTGGGTCATATTCTCTTAGTGTACATAGTGCAAAAGGAGTATATGAGCCAGCAATAAGTAAAAATATAGAACAATGGTCTAGTACTTGAAATACTTTTTTTGCCTTTAGCTTAGGATTTAGTCCATGATATATACTAGACATCGTGTATAATAAAATCATAGTTACACCAAAAATTGCACCACTTACAACTCCATAGCCATTACCTCTTACTGCTGCAAATATAACACATAACACTGTAGCAACTACACCTAAAGCTCCTCCTACTATATGTGATGTCATATTAAATATTTCTTCTCCTTTAGTGTATTTTGGCAATATTCTATCACTTAATTTTATTCTTTTCATATTCTCTCCTTTTTTCTAATTTTCAGCATTTTTTAGAATATTTTTTATTTCTTCTTGTCTTTTAACTTTATGAGTAGTAGTTTTAATTAATTCTTCATCTGTTAAAATCATATGTTTTATATATTTATATTTTGGTAATGTTTTATTTATTTCTTTTATTTGTTTCCATATTATATCATATAATTCTTCTTTTGATAAGTTTTTATACTGTTCTTCTTTAACTTCTTTATCATAAACTATTTTAACAGAAAGTTTTACATCATCACCCTTAGGCATTGCAAAAACCATACATTCTTTTACTATTTCTAGTCTGTTTACTAGTGTTTCTAACTCTTCTGGAAATACTTTTTTACCGTTTTTAAGTACAATCATATCTTTATCTCTACCTGTTATAAAAATATAACCATCTTTATCTATATATGCTAAATCTCCTGTATAAAACCATCCATCTTTTAATACTTTGTTTGTTGCTTCTTCATTTTCGTAATAACCAAGCATAACATTTGGCCCTTTTACTCGTATTTCCCCTATACCATTTTCGTCTTTATTGTTAATTTCTAACTCCACATTTGTCATAGCTCTACCTATAGAGCCACTTTTTATGTGTTTAATGTCTTCTGCTGCAATAACAGGTGATGTTTCTGTTAAGCCATAACCTTGTAATAACATTATTCCAAAGTCATTAAATCCTTTTGCCACTTTAGGGTCTAGTGGTGCTCCTCCAGATATAACTAATCTTAAACTTCCACCTAAATTATCTATTATTTGTTTAAATAGTTTTCTTCTAACATCTATACCTATTTTTAATAAGAAATTACTAATTTTTATAGCTGTTTTTATTATTTTAGTCTTTCCTTGTTTGTCTATTTCTTTCATTACTTTATTATAAATTGCTTCTACTAGAAGTGGAACACCTATAAATAACGATATTTTATATTCTTTTAAATTTTGTGCAATATATTTTAATCCATCTGGAAATGCAGTACTAATTCCGTATGCAAGCATTACAACTAATGCTGTTGAACCAAATATATGGTGAAATGGTAAAAACGCAAGATTCCTATCTGAACTTTTTATTGGTTCTACAAGTTGCATTGCATATACATTTGATGTAATGTTTTTTTGGCTTAGCATTACAGCTTTAGATTTAGAAGTTGTACCAGATGTAAATAGCAATATACTCATTTTATTAGAATCTATTTTTGTATTTACAAAACTTTTTTCTCCTTGGTCTAAAAGTTCTTTTCCTTGCTCAATAAGTGTATGTACACTTTTATAACCTTCTATATTATCCATAGAAACATAGTATTTTATTATAGTATTATTTCTGTTTTTTACTTCTTCTATTTTGTCTATGTATTTTTCGTCAAAAATAACAACTTCTGCTTTACTTCTTATTAGTGAACTTTCTAATTCGTCTACTTGCAAATCTTTATCTAATGGCACAGAGATACTTCCTCCAAGTAAATTAGCAAAGTGTGCTAATGCCCACTCATATCTATTACGCCCTATTATTGCAATTCTTTTTCCTTGTAATCCTAAATTAAATAATGCTGTTCCTAGCATATTTATTTCTTCTAAAAATCTAGCATATGTAATATTTTCATATTCTACTTCTTTTTCTTTTTTATGTTTTATTATAAATGCTGTACTACCTGCATATTTATTTGCAGAATTATAAATTAATTCTTTTAGATTGTTAAATTCTGTTGCTTTAAAATAAACACTTTTATCCATAACTATACTTCCTTTTTTATCTAGTATTGAATACTAGATTATCACAACACTAAAAACTTGTCAATAGGTTGACTGGATATTATAAAAATGATATTATATATTATAGATTATAGTTACAAGGAGGATATCGGCTATATTTAATAGTTAGATTAAATACTATGAAAAAAGAAGATAATATCAGTCCAGATTTTTTTAAAATACCTAGATGGGAAGAAATACCTAATATAGATTTGTATCTAGACCAAGTTGTAAACTTTATTGACGAGTCTTTAGCAAACTGCATAATAGAAGAGGTAAATATAAAAAAAGAAGAAACTACACATAAAGTTATTACAAAAACAATGATAAATAACTATGTTAAGCAAGGTGTAGTTGAACCACCTATTAAGAAAAAGTATACTAAAAAACATATTGCATATTTAATTATTATTTCTATTTTAAAACAGGTATATAGTATTAATGATATAGATAATTTGATAAAACTTGCAATAAAAACTACTTCTGTAGATTTAGCATATAATATTTTTTGTGAAGAACTAGAAAAAACAATCAATTTAACTTTTGCTCAAAAAGATTTTTCAGATACAAGTACTATATCTAAAGAAAAATATATTTTAAGAAATGTTGCTCAAACTTTTGCAAGTAAATTATATGTGCAAAAAGTTTTTTTGAAGAAATAATTGCTATAGGTTGACAAAATTGTAAAAAAACTGTATAATTTTATAGTGACAATTTGTAATGTTATTAATTTTAATATTTATATATACATTGTACAAGGAGGGATACAAATGGCACAACCAAAAAGAAGATGGTCAAAAGCAAGAACACATAAAAGAAGATCAACATGGAAATTAGAGGCTGCAAATTATGGTAGTTGTCCACGTTGCCATGAACCTATAATGCCACATAGAGTTTGTTCAAACTGTGGTTATTATAAAGGTAAAGAAATAATAGCAAAAAAAGAAGAAGAAAATGCATAAATAATATTAGCATTATGCAAAAGACCTCGTAATTTAAATTATGAGGTCTTTTTTAATTCTTCAATTATTGTTTTATAATTTACAGCAGATAATATAGCTGTTCCTGCAACCAAAATATTTGCCCCAGCTTTTTTTACATCTTTTGCTGTGCGTAAATTAATGCCTCCATCTGCTTCTACATCTACATCCAAATCATTTTGCTCTATATAATCTTTTACTACACTTATTTTATTAACCATATCTGTAAGTAGTGTTTGCCCGCCTTTTCCTGGCTCTACTGTCATAACCAAACACATATGAATATATGGTAAAAACTTAAATATTTGTTTTATATCTGTTTCTGGTTTTACAGAAATTCCAACCTTACAGTGAAAATCTTTTATTAAATTAATTATATCCCAAACCTCTTGTTCATCTTTACATGCTTCTAAATGGAATGTAATTATATTTGGCTCTAAACTAGAAAAATCTAATATTGCTTTTTTTATATCTTCGACCATTAAATGTACATCTAAAGGTAAAGTAGATATTCTTTTTATGTACTGACAATATTCTAGCATCTTATTATATGTATCTTTTTTTACAAATTTTCCATCCATAACATCTATATGAAAATAATCTGTTTTTGCCTGTTCTAATGCAAAAAATGTTTCTGCCTCTTTTCCCTTTTTTACAGATAAAATTGATGTAGAAACTTCTACCATTTTCTTTCCTCCATTTCTTTTAACTTATTATATATTTTACAAAAATTATTATATCTTGTTTGCAAAATTTTTCCTTCTTCTAAGGCATTTTTTATACCGCAGTTATTTTCTTTTATATGTGTACAACCTATAAACTCACAATTTTTAATATATGCCCTAAATTCTATAAAATAACTATCTAAACTTTTACTTTCAATTTCTGTTATATCAAAATTTGCAAAACCTGGTGTGTCTGCAATAAAAGTATTTTGGTCTAATTCATATAACTTAATTGCAGTTGTTGTATTTTTACCTTTTTTATTTTTTTTGCTAACTTCTCCCTCTAATGTAATATCTGTACCAAATAATGCATTAATAATAGTTGATTTACCTACACCAGAATTACCAGAAATTGCACTAATATGTCCATTTAAGACATTTTTTAACTCTGTAATTCCTTCTTGTTGTTTAGCATTTGTTAATATAACTTTATATCCCACTTTTGTATATATATCTTTAATTTGTTTATATGCATTATCTAAATCTATTTTATTTATAACGATTATTGGCTTTATTTTTAAATATTCAAAATAAGCTAATTGCTTATCTAACATTAATAAATCTGGTTTTGGATTTTTAGTAGATACAACAAGTATTATTTGAGTTATATTTGCTACTTTAGGCCTTTTTATTAGATTAACTCTTGGTAAAATATCATTTATTACTGCTGTATTGTCTTGTTCGTTTAATACCTCAATTTCTACATTATCTCCTACTAAAGGTGTTATATCATTTTGTTTAAATTTTCCTCTAGCAGTGGCATTATATATTTTATCATTGGTTTTTATTTTGTATAAATTAGATATATTTTCTATTATTAATCCCTGCATATTATTCTCCTATTTATATTAATTGCAGTAGGCATACACCTACTGCAAAATTTAGTTAAATGTATATGAATTTTCATTATTTAAGTTTATTGTATAGCTTCTAGTCCATTCTCCACCATTTTCGTCTTTAATTTCTAATGTAAGTTTTACACTACCTTTTCCAGATATTGTTGTAGACATACTTCCTCTGTTTTTATCTACTCCAGATTGTGAAAATGTTGGTGTGCCATCTACACTTAATTTTACAGAGACTTTCTTTTCAGATTCTTCTAATGTATCATCTGATGTAGAATATCCTCCTGTAATGCTTGTTATATTCATATTTATTGTTGCTGATTTATTTTCTGCAACTTTATTTACTGTTATAGTTATACTACTTCCTTTGCTTACTTGTTTTCCTGCATCAACACTTTGTTTTAATACAACACCATTTTCTTTTGTTCCATCTTCTTCATTTACTACAGTTACAGTAAGTCCAGCATTTGTTAATGTATTTTTAGCTGTTGTTTCGTCATTTCCTATTACAGATGGAACTGTAACTTGCTCTACTCCCTTACTTACTGTTAATGTTATTGTATCACCAGTGTGTACTTCTGTACCTTCGTCTATGTCTTGTTTTATTACATATCCAGACTCAACTTTTGAACTATTTTCTTCTACTATTTCTACTTTAAGTCCAAGGTCTTCTAATGTTTTAACTGCATCTTCTTGTTTTTCACCTGTAACTTTTGGAACTTGTATTGTTTCTATTCCTTTGCTTACTACAACTTTAATTGTAGTATTTTCTTTTACTTCTGTATCTGCACCAGGGTCTTGAGAAATAATGTATCCTGCTGCATATTCTTCGTTAAATTCTTCACTTGTTACTTCTATAGAAATATTTATTTTTCCATTTTCATTATTTAAGTTTTCTAGTTCTGTTCTAGCAGATTCTAGTTCTACACCAACAAAGTTTGGTATTTGTACCTTAGGTGCAGTTATTTGCGAATATGCCCATGTTCCTCCAAAACTTAAGAAAAATAGTATTATTAGTCCTAAGAAAATACTAAGTTTTTTATGTTTTTTTACCCAAGCAACAAATTTATTGTCTTTCTTTTTCTTCTTTTTGTTATTTTTAGGTTCTAAGTCTTCTTCATCATATAATGTGGAAATTTTTTGTGTTGGAAAATCTCCATCATAGGTTTTAGAATCTACAAAATCTCCATCTGGATCTTTTAGTGATAATTTTAAGTCTTTTAACATTTCTGTAGCACTTTGATATCTTAAATTAGTATCTTTTCTTAATGCTTTCATTATTATATCATTAACTGCTGATGGTATTTTTTCGTTTATTTCTATTGGCTCAATCGGTTCTTCTTGCATATGTTTTAATGCAACTGAAACTGGTGTGTCTGCATCAAATGGCAATCTTCCAGTTAACATCTCATACATTACAACACCTAAAGAATATAGATCTGATTTTGCGTCTGTGTAGCCTCCACGTGCATGTTCTGGCGAAAAATAATGTACAGAACCTATAGTGTTACCAAATGCTGTTATAGTTGAATTTGAAACAGCTTTTGCAATTCCAAAGTCTGTAACTTTTGCTACACCGTCTTCTGTTATTATAATATTATGTGGTTTTATATCTCTATGAACTATATTATTTTTATGTGCCACTTCTAAGGCTGAAGCTACCTGTATAGCAATATTTACAGACCATTTCCAAGGAAGTGGTCCCCCCTCTTCTAATATAATATCTTTTAAGGTTTTTCCTTGTATTAGCTCCATTACTATATAATATAAATTATTTTCTGCACCTACATCATATACAGAAACTATATTAGGATGTGTTATACTTGCTGCTGATTGAGCTTCTACTTCAAACCTTTTTATAAATTCTTGGTCTGTTGTAAATTCATCTCTTAAAATTTTTACAGCGACAAATCTATTAAGCATTTTATCTTTTGCTTTATAAACTGTAGCCATTCCTCCAGAACCAACTTTTTTTATAATTTCATATCTGTTAACTAACAGTTTTCCTTGTAAATCCATATTTTTCTCTCCTTATTTGTAAAATATAGAACAAAAGCGAAAAGCCCTTTTATTAATGGCACTTAAAACTTTTTCGTTGGCTTTCCGTAAATTTGTTCAAGCGCCAATTTTACGCAAGTAAAATTGTAGAACAAATTATATATTTTTAATTACAACAATTGTTATATTATCAAGGCCACCATTTTGATTTGCCATTTCTATAAGCTCTTTTGGTGCTGTTTCTATATTTTCTTTTACTTTTTTTAGTATTTCGTCTTGTTTTACCATATTGGTTAAACCATCTGATGTCATTACTAAAATGTCATCCTTTAAAAAACCTTTAACTGAAACATCTGGTTCTACAAAGGCACTACATCCAATAGCCCTCATAAGCATGTTTTTCTTTGGATGAACTTCGGCCTCTTCTTTTGTTATTTTTCCGTCTTTTACTAATTTTTGAACATAACTATGATCTTGTGTTAACTTTCTAATAATATCTTTTCGTACTCTATATATTCTACTGTCTCCTACATGTCCAATATATACTTTATTATTATATATTAAGCAAATTTCTAAAGTAGTACCCATTCCCTCATATTCTTTATTTTCTTTTGACTTTTCGTAAATCACCATATTGGCATATTCCATACTACTTGCAACAAGCTGTATTAAGCTATCTTTATCTTTTGGCACTTCTTCGAAATTATTTTCAATATAACTTTTTACACATTTAGTAGCAAGTGAACTTGCAATTTCTCCTCCGTTATATCCTCCCATTCCGTCTGCCAAAATGAATAATTGCACATTGCTTAAAGAATCTGATATATAGAAATAGTCCTGATTCATTTGTCTAGCCTTACCGATATCTGATCTGGCATAAGCTTTTATCATTCTCCCACCTCTATTTCTGTATTATTATAATATTCCTTTTTATTTTATATCATATGTTCTATTTTTTTTCAACCTAAACAGCAAAGAAAAAAGGCTTTTTTAAAAAAATAGCCCTTTTTTCTTTACTGGAGGTTGTTCGTTCATTGTTTTTGCAAGCTCTACAAGCAATTCTCGTTGCTCTTTTGTTAATCTTTTTGGTGTTTGAACTATTACTGTAAAAATAAAATCTCCTTGATTATTAGAATTTAATATTTTAAATCCTTTATCTTTTATTGTAAATTTAGTACCTGTTTGAGTTCCTTCTGGTATTTTATATTTTACTTTGCTAGAATCCACCATTGGAATTTCAAGTTCTGCCCCTAAAGTTGCCTGTGTTATAGTAACTGGAATATCGCAAAGAACATTGTTACCTTGTCTTGAATATATTCTATGTCTTTTAATTCTAATAGTAATATATAAATCTCCTTTAGGGCCACCCTTTTCGCCTGGTTCTCCTTCTCCTCTTAATACTACAGTTTGATTATCTGCAATACCTGCTGGAATTTTAACTTTAACTTTTGGTTGTTTTCTAACTCTACCTTTACCCTTGCAATTTTCACATGGTTCTTTTATAACTTCACCTGTTCCATGACAATTACTACATGTTCTTGAAGTTTGTACTTGACCTAAAATAGTGTTTTGTACTTGTCTTACTTGACCTGTTCCATTACATACAGAGCATTTTGTAACACTTGTTCCAGGCTTTGCACCTGAGCCATGACAAACATCACAAGTTTCGTTCCTTGTTATAGTAAGTTCTTTTTCAACACCCAAATATGATTCTTCAAAACTTATTTCCATATTTAAGTTTAAATCTGCGCCTTTTCTAGGTCCATTTTTGCGTTTAGAAGAGCTTCTACCTCCTCCAAAGAAAGAAGAAAAAATATCTCCTAAATCTCCAAAGTCTCCAAAGCCATCAAATCCAGAAGTAGTATACGAAT
This sequence comes from uncultured Clostridia bacterium, assembly GCA_944386375.1. Classification (GTDB taxonomy): domain Bacteria; phylum Bacillota; class Clostridia; order TANB77; family CAG-508; genus CAG-269. The sequence continues at coordinate 1,979 of CALXAW010000034.1, read as the reverse complement.
AATATCCACCTTGACCTCCAAAAGGTCCTCCGGCACCTCCAAATCCGCCAAAACCTTGAGGTCCATCATGTCCAAATTGGTCATACATTTTTCTTTTTTGTGGATCAGACAAGTTTTCATATGCTTCATTTACTTCTTTAAATTTTGCCTCTGCTTCTTTTTTATTATCTGGGTTTGCATCTGGATGATATTTTTTTGCAAGCTTTCTATATGCTTTTTTTATCTCATCATCAGTTGCAGTTTTACTTACTCCTAATACTTCGTAGTAATCTCTTTTCGCCATTTGTTCTCTCCTTTTTACAAATGTTAAACTATAAAATTTGCTTGTAAAAAGCTAGCAAAGATAACTAGCTTTTTACCTTATACAAATATTATTTTTTGTCATCGTCTTCCACTTTGTAGTCAGCATCATATACATTTCCATCATTTGCTTCTCCTGTTGTTTCAGCATTTTCTGCTGTATTTTGAGCATTATTTGCATCTGCTCCTTGTGCTCCATTTGGATTAGCATTTTTATATAATTGCTCACTCATTTCATAAAATACTTTTGTTAGTTTTTCTGTAGCATCTTTTATTTGGTCTGTATTATTAGATTCTAATGCTTTTTTAGTATTTTCTATTTCTGCTTCTACTTTTGCTTTTTCTTCTCCACTTATTTTGTCTCCTAACTCTGTTAGTGTTTTTTCACTATTATATACTAAACTTTCTGCATTATTTTTAACTTCTATTTCTTCTTTTTTCTTTTTATCTTCTTCTGCGTGTGCTTCTGCATCTTTTACAGCTTTTTCTATATCTTCATCTGTTAAGTTTGTAGAAGCTGTAATAGAAACATCTTGGCTATTTCCTGTTGCCATATCTTTTGCAGATACATGAACTATACCATTTGCATCTATGTCAAATGTTACTTCTATTTGTGGTACACCTCTTGGAGCTGCTGGAATTCCTGTTAATTGGAATCTTCCTAATGTTTTATTATATGCAGCCATTTCTCTTTCTCCTTGAAGAACATGCACTTCAACACTTGTTTGACCATCTGCTGCTGTAGAGAATATTTGAGATTTTTTAGTTGGTATTGTTGTATTTCTTTCGATTAATTTTGTAAATACTCCACCATATGTTTCAATACCTAAAGATAATGGTGTTACATCTAATAATACTAAATCTTTAACATCTCCAGATAAAACACCACCTTGAATAGCTGCACCGATAGCAACACATTCATCTGGGTTTATTCCCTTATCTGGCTCTTTACCTGTTATTCTTTTTACAAGTTCTTGTACAGCTGGAACTCTAGTAGAGCCACCAACTAATAATACTTTGTGTATATCATTTGATGTTAAACCAGCATCTTTTAAAGCTTGGTTAACAGGTCCTGCTGTTGCTTCTACTAAATCATGTATTAATTCTTCAAATTTAGCCTTTGTTAATGTTATATCTAAATGTTTTGGCCCTGTACTATCTGCTGTTATAAATGGTAAGTTAATATTTGTTTGTTGTACACCAGAAAGTTCTATTTTTGCTTTTTCTGCTGCTTCTTTTAATCTTTGCATTGCCATTTTATCTGTTTTTAAATCTATACCATTTGATTTTTTAAATTCATCAACTAGATAATCTATTATAGCTTGGTCAAAGTCATCTCCACCTAAATGTGTATTACCATTTGTAGATAAAACTTCAAATACACCATCACCAATATCTAGTATAGAAACATCAAATGTACCTCCACCTAAGTCATATATCATTATTTTTTGGTCTTGTTCTTTATCCATTCCATAAGCTAAAGCTGCGGCTGTTGGCTCATTTATAATTCTTAAAACTTCTAATCCAGCTATTTTACCAGCATCTTTTGTTGCTTGTCTTTGGCTATCATTAAAATATGCTGGAACAGTAATAACTGCTTGAGTTACTTTTTGTCCTAAATAATTTTCTGCATCTGCTTTTAATTTTTGTAATATCATTGCTGATATTTCTTGTGGTGT
>CALXAW010000033.1 GCA_944386375.1 uncultured Clostridia bacterium | reverse complement strand
ATTCCCAACAGACGGGGAAGAAAGAAAAGAGTTATCTCCATGGTATGCCACCATGTATGTAAAAGAAGAATTTAGAGGAAAAGGATATTCTAAAATACTTAATGATGCAATTTTAAAAGAAGCTAAAAAGCGTGGATTTAAGAAATTATATTTAAGAACAGACTTAATTAACTATTATGATAAATTTGGTGCAATATTTTTAGGTATGTTGAATAGCGGTGAAAAATTATATTGTTTTTTAATCTAGAATTAGGAGGTATCATATTGAATATACAGTTAGATTACTCTTTTTCTACTAGTGAATTTTTAGAGATGGTAAAATCTGTTGGTTGGAAGACATATTCTAAGTTACAAGTTGAAAAAGCTTTAAAAAACACTATGTATATGGTAAAAGCAACTGTTGATGGAAAACTAGCTGGTATAGGTAGAGTAGTTGGTGATTATAGCATTGTTTGTATTTTAACAGACATTTGTGTAAAACCTGAATTTCAAGGACATGGCATCGGAATAAAAATCACAAAAGAATTAAAAAAGTTAATCGAAAATAATGTAGCTGAAGGAGAAAAAATACAAATAGAACTTACTCCTACTGCTGGTAACGAAACTTTTTATAAAAAAGCCGGCTTTAAATATAAACCAGATAAAATTACTGGCATGTATTTATGGATAGAAAAATAAATCGAAAAGAGATGGTAAATATGATAGATAAAACGAAAGCGGGAGGTTTAATCCTATGGATAAATTCAAAGAAATAAGACCAATCGTTTTGGGCCTTGCTATCAAAAACAATAAACTATTAGTTTCAGAAGGTTTTGATAAAGTAAGAAACGAAACTTTTTACAGATGTTTAGGTGGAGGTATTGAATTTCTAGAAAAAAGCCAAGAAGCTTTAAAACGTGAATTCGCAGAAGAAATTAATGTTGATATTATAATTAAAGATTTCTTAGGAATATCAGAAAACATCTTTACATGTCAAGGAAAAAGAGCTCATGAATTAATTTTATTTTACTCAATTGAAATACCTGATAAAAATTATCAAGAAGAATATAAAGTAATAGATGACCATGGCAAAACTACTGCAAAATGGATTGATATCAACGAGTTTAAGAATAAGAACAAAATATTGTATCCCGAAGAAATATTTAATTATATATAAATGCACAAAATATTAATTGCCAAAAAAATAATAAAATAACTTACTTTTTAGCTTGCTTTATATTTTAAATTTTAATTTTATATCTAAAGCATAAAGTAGATTAAAAATGATTTTAAAAGTAAATAAGGGTAAACTAAAAAATAGGAGTTTTTACACTGCCCTATTTTCCTTTTGCACACATAAAAATAAATATAAATAGTAATTATGTTCATAATAATTTAAAGATTGCATATTTGTTTGTGTGCCAGATTTACATAAGTAAACTTGTGTGCAATGTTGGAGCGTAGCGACTTTTATACACAAGAAAAGAATCACTTTTCTTGTGTATAAAAAAAATACTTACTAAATAGTAAGTATTGATTGTGGTTGCGGAGGTAGGACTCGAACCTACGACCTCAGGGTTATGAGCCCTGCGAGCTGCCAACTGCTCCACCCCGCGATGTTAACATATTAATTATAATACTATTATATGAGAATGTCAACTATTTTATGCAAAAAAGTTGGTGGGCGTTGGAAATTTTATGTAATATTGTTTTTAACTTCATTGTACCATCAGAATAAAGGCTATTATTATATTATCACATTGCTTTTGTTTTATATTTTATTTAATTTACCATATCCTTCTTTTTTAGCCAAATTGCAACTATTAAAGTAAGTATTGCCGAAAATCCTATTATTCCCCAAAAGCCCAATGTGCTATCTGTAAATGGAACTGGCACATTCATACCCCAAAATCCAGATATCATTGTTGGCACTGCTAAAAATATTGTTATTGAAGTTAGAAATTTCATTACAGAATTTAGATTATTTGATATTATTGAACCATATGCATCCATACTTCCCTTTAGTATGTCCGTATATATTTGGCTCATTTCCATTGCCTGTCTATTTTCTATAATAGCATCTTCTAATATATCTTCATCATCTTCATACATTTTTATTACTTTACCTCTTAGTGTTTTTTCCATAACCAATTCATTTGCTTTTAAAGAAGTTTCGAAGTATACCAAGCTTTTTTGAATATTTAACAATTTAAGTAGTTCTTTATTTCTCATAGATTTTTTTAAAACAGTTTCTGCTATTTGACTTTCTTTATTTAATCTTTTAAGATACATTAAATAATATGATGCATTTTCATATAATATTTGTAAAATAAATCTACTCTTTTTAAATGTTAAAAAATTTTTTAAATTTCCTCTTTTAAACCTTTCTATTACTGGAGTGCTATATAAACTTACTGTTATAAAAATATCATCTCTTACTACAATCATCCCTAATGGCATAGTATAATAAGAAAAGCCATTTTCTGTACTTTTTCCAGTTGGTACATCTATTATAAATAATATTGTGTTATCTTCGTCTTCTTGATCTATTCTTGGCTTTTCCTCATAATCTAAGGCATAGCGAATAAAATCTTGCTCGATATTTACCTCTTTGCATATTCTTTGTATTTCTTCTTCTGTTGGATTTTCTAAATTTATCCAACACCCTTTTTTTATTTCTGTTACCTTTTCAAGTTTCCCTGTTTCTATATTTGAATTATAAATATCAACCAAAATAATCACCCCTTACACAAAAAATAGAACTATTAATTAGCTCTATTTCTTGAATTATACATTACTTAATTAACTTTTTCAACCATTACACAAATTTTGGTCTTAAATTTTTACTGATTAGTTTTCTATAATATATTTATACCATGAATATAAATATATTAAGATTGTTAATGGGAAAACAATAATAACATTTACATTATAATCAAGTGCTGTATAAATATTACCATGTAGAACACTTAAAAATGCTCTTGTCATACCGCAATTCCAACACTCTACTCCTAAAACATTTTTAAATATACAAATATTTTCTAATAAAGAATTGCCATATACTGGTATTTTATAAAGTAGGAATAATAATATTATATTACTTATAAAAAAATTTAAAATTCTAGTCGTTCGTAATCGGATTTCCATCTTTATCTTTGAAACTTCCTGTTATAATCATAATTAAGTCTACAAGAGTCCATATTCCACAGCCACCTAATGTTATAAACTGCAATATTCCTGTTCCTATTTTTCCTACATAAAATCTGTGAATCCCTAGTGCTCCAACAAGTAAGCATAATAACAATGTTGCTAACCAGTTTTTATCACTTTGCATAAAATACACCTCCTATTATTTTAATTAACAATATGCCTATATATTGTATTTATTTCTACTTGTTAGCATATTATTTTGTATATTTTACAACTTTCGACACAATAAGTCAAACTATATATATAAATTGACCTATCTTTTTTACTTCCTAGATTGAATTTTTTTCAAAAAAAGTATATAATACATAAAAAATAAGGGAGTTTTATAGATAACATGAAAAATATTAAAGATTATGATTTAGAAGATTTAAAAGAAGAATTAATTTCTTATGATGAAAAACCGTATAGAGCGGAACAAATTTTTAAATGGATATACCAAGAAAATATTACAAGTTTTGATGATATGACAAACTTATCATTAGAACTACGCCAAAAGTTAAAAGATAATTTTACTTTATGTACTTATAATATAATAAAAAAGCAAGAATCTAAAAAAGATGAAACAAAAAAATACTTATTTGATGTTTTAGATGGTAATGCAATTGAAACAGTTCTTATGAAATATCACCACGGCTATAGTATTTGTGTTTCTTCTCAAATCGGTTGCAAAATGGGTTGTAAGTTTTGTGCATCTACTGGCATAAAATTTGTGCGTAGCCTTACATCTGGTGAAATTGTTGAACAAATCCTAGCAGTTGAAAGAGATGCAAAAATTAAAATTTCTAATGTTGTTTTTATGGGAATTGGTGAACCCCTAGATAATTATGATAATGTTGTAAATGCTATTAGAATTATCAATAATCCTAAGGGTTTAAATATCGGTGCTAGACATATAAGTGTTTCTACAAGTGGGCTTGTTCCTAATATTTATAGATTAGCAGATGAGAATATTCAATGTACACTTTCGATTTCTTTACATGCCACAACAGATGAAAAAAGAAGCTCTATGATGCCTGTTAATAATAGATATAATATAGAAGCATTGTTAACAGCTTGTAAAGATTATATTAATAAAACACATAGACGAATTTCTTTTGAATATGCTTTAGCTAAAGAAGAAAATGATAATTTAGAAGATGCAAAACGTTTAGCTAGACTTCTTAAAGGTATGCTGTGCCATGTAAATTTAATTCCCATAAATAAAATAGAAAGTGGAATTTATTCGAAATCGTCTAATGAAAATATTATAAAATTTAGAGATTACCTAAACAGTAAAGGCATTGTTGCTACAATTAGAAGAGAATTAGGTTCTGATATAGATGCTGCTTGTGGTCAGCTAAGGAGAAAATCTCTATCATCAAAAGAGGATGCCTAAATGGCACCCTCTTTTGAAAAATAGTCATATTTTGTGATTTATTGTGACACAACAATTTTTAAATTGTTGATGTTACATACTATAATTTAATTACTGCCCCTTAATACAATCTTGGGCATAGCATTGTAAGTATCTTTAGAAAGCAATGTCTTAGAAACTACGGCTCCTTTAGACTTAACTATTTTGTATGTCTCTGTAACTAATCCATTTGCTCCTTTTTGCTCTACTTTTTCTTCTCCTGCTAATAAACTAGAATCTTCTTTATATTCTGTAGTTGCAGGAATTGTAGAAATAGTATTTACTTGAAAGCTAATATCATATTCTTCATCTTCTTTTATCCCTAATAACGAAATTTCTACAATTCCATTATTAACAGTTGCTTCTATTTTTACAGGATATTTCCTTGTATTTTTAAATTTAAAATCTTGTGATCCATATACAACAGTTGCATCTCTACCAGCTGGTACATAAGATGTTACAAATTGATGATTTCTTCTATCTGTAACCTCTAGATTTGCTAAAACTACCGTATTATACAGTGTTGAAGAAATTTGGCAAATTCCACCACCAAGTCCATCTACTACTTGACCATTTGAATATACTTTTGCCTCTTTATATCCTGCTTCTATAGTTCTTTCTCCTACTACCTTATTGTACGAAAACTCTTCTCCTGGTGCTAGTACTGTACCATTTATTTTATCTGTTGCTAATTTTAAGTTTGTTGTTCTGCTTACATTACTTACATCATACTTAGTAGTAAAAGTAGAAAGTTTATCTTTAAAAGCTACTTCTCCTAGATCATTTATAGTAACTGCTGGTTTAGTTATTACCAAATCAATAACACATTCTTCTTGTTCTTGCCCAAGTAAATTTTTTGCAGCTGCTACATCAAAATCCACTCCCTCTACTTCTGGATATATTTGTAGAGGATCTTCTTTATAATACGCATCTTTAGCTTCTTTGTAGATTTCATTATGTATTTTATCTATATCAATTGTATCTGGCTCTTTATTTTCCACTGGAATTTCTATACTATATTCTGACTGAGTTAAGTCTTTATATATGCTATTTATATTATCTTTAAGTGCTACAGTATTAATCACAACTCCAGATGTGCCTTTTGTTAAAACTAGTTGATTGTTTTCTATATAATATCCACTTTGAACAAGTGCCCCTGGTAAATTTGTTCCCAAGTCTTTAATTGCTTTTTCAGTTGCTTGTTCATTTGTTGTTACTTCAATATCAATGTTTTTATTGAATAGTTTAGTTATTAAAATAGTATAATTATTTGCAATTAAATTTCCGCTTCTCCCTACTGCATATGCATTTTCAATTGCAGAATTTAAATCATAATTTACTTCAAGAACTTTAGGATTTATAGTAGATTGGTATTCCTCATATGTTACTGTAATTTCTTTAGTCTTCTTATCATTTATTAATGTTTCTAATTTTTCTCTTGCCTCTTCTTTAGACATATTTGATAAATCAATTCCATTTACATACACGCCATCTAAAATTTTAGAATTATTAATATTTAACAAGGCAAAAAAAATCGAAAAAAATATTATAAATAATAAAATTAACCCAATAGTAATAAACTTTTTGTTGTTTTTATATTCATTTATTTTTTCTTTTAGGTTGTTGTTTCTTTCTTTTCCAACAAAACTACTATTTCCTTTTTTCATATTAGTCCTTTCTAAAATCTTTTTCTACAAAAATATATCACAAAAAAAGTTTTTTTACAAGTCTTTATCTTAATAATGTATGAATTATAGTTATTTTTATCTGTGTGCAACTTTGGATTATAGCGACTTTAGTACAATAGGAAAGTATAAGTTTCCTATTGTACTAAAAGTATTATATAAATAACTTTCGTTACTATTAATATGCTTATATTTTAAAATAATTCCTCATTAAAAAAATTTTTTTAAAAATTTTTAAAAAAATACTTGAACATTGTAAAAATTAATATTATAATGGTGAAAGCAAAAGATAAATAAGGAGAAAAGTCGATGGAATTAAAAAAGAATATTTTTTTCAATACAGATAAATTAGTGGAGAATAGTAAAGTAAAAATCTCATATACAGGAGAATTTTTTCAAGACTCTTCAACAGAAGTGTTTATTCATTATGGTTTTGGCGAGAATTGGGATAATGTAAATGACATTAAAATGGAAAAAACAGAATTGGGTTATCAAGCCGAAATAGAATTAGGAGAAGGCGAACTATTTAATTTCTGTTTTAGAAATAATGAAAATAAATGGGATAATAACAATGGACAAAACTATGTATTTCCAATAGAAAAAATGCAAACAGAATTATTAGTTTTAGATGATGAACCAACATCTATAGGCTCTGCAAGACGTTTAAGAAGAACATATTTATGGAGTAAAAAAATACGTTTAGCAGTCTATAAAATAATAACATATTTACCAAAAATAATATCAGGAAATTATAAAAGAAAAACATCTAATAACGATATAAACGGATAGGAATACCTATCCGTCTTTTTAATCTTAAATCATCACCAAAGAAATACAAGATATCATAAAAGCCAGCGATTCTAGAGCCAATTCTTTCTTCATAACTATTAAAAATCTTGTCAATTCCCAAATTAGTAGAAATTATAGTTTTAGTAATTTTAGAATTAAAATTTAATAATCTAGTATTTAATATAGTAAATAATTCGCTAAGTTTCATGCTATTTATACATTCTGTACCTAAATCATCAATTATAAGTAAGTCACATTCTAAAACATTTTTATAAAACTCTTTTTGACTATCTTTTTTATTTTTTGCCATTTTATTATCAATAATAGTCTCTAACAAAACAGGCGCGGTTTGATAAAGAACCGTTTTCCCCATTTTTAGTAACTCATTTGCAATGCAATTAGACATAAATGTTTTTCCAAGTCCAGTATTTCCTGTAAATAATAAATTTTTATAATCAGGATTATCAAAATTCTCTACAAAAGCTCTACACTTTTTATAAATATACTCCATATTTTTTCTTGGTGAAATATTTGCCTTAAATTTTTCTACATCTACCTTATTAGAAAAAACATTTAAGTTAAATGTGTCAAAATTTTCTTTATTCAGATTAGACATATTTGATTTATTATAAGATATATCTAACAGTTTTTGCCTTAGGCAAGTACACATTATTGTATTATAATTATCATCTAAAATATATCCTGTATCTTTACAAATATTACATTCATATCTAGGCTTTAAACACGAAGCATCAAGACCTGCTTTACTTAAAATTTCTTCTTTTTCTTTTTTTAATTTAATAACACGCTTATTAAGCTCATCTAAAGAATAATCTCCTCCACTTAAAATACTTTTTGCAGTTTTTATAGCATAACTATTTAACTCATCTTCTATTTCTTCAAGCCTTGGAATCTCTTTATATAACCTTTCTTTTCTTGATTCTAATTCCATTTCTGACCTTATTCTTTTTTGTTCATATTCTTTTAGTAATGTTTTTAAAACTTCATTAGCCATGATTTTCTCCTTTAATTTCTTTATTTGCATACAAAAATTCTAAATTACTATATTTTCTTTGTTCATACGAAGCCTTAGATACCTGTTTTTCTAAGTTTTTAGCATTTTTATTTTGTTGTTTTCTTTTTTCTAAGAACTCTTGAACTTCATTAGGAGTTTTTAAATTTCTTTCATGCCAATCTGTAATAATATTGTTTATATATTCAAAAGTAGGGCTAGATTTAAGAGTTGTTCTTTTAAGTGCAATTTCTATAATATCTAAATCATACTTAAATTCGCATACCCATTTTTCTATATATGCTTCCTCATACTGAGTAAGCCCATCTCTTTTTCCTAATTTTTTTGCAATTGTTCTTTTTATTTGAGCCAACTTTTCTCTATGCTGTTCATATTTTTCTAAATCACTCCATGTCCTAATTCCGTTCATGCCCCAAGCATCAGCAACTGTTTGTACATAATTTTTATGTAATGCCCTTTTATTATAACAATAATCAAAAAGACCAATCATAACCTGTTCTTCAAAATTATATTTATCAAACCACAAGTTAATTTGATTATACCAAAGTGGCCCCATTGTTCCTTGAAAATATGTGTTATTAATATGTTCTATTGCTTTTGCTCTTGATTTATTTTTTGCATTCTCTTTTATTTTGTCAGGAGAAAGTGTAAGATTAGGCTTATACAATTTATGTAATGTTGCTTCTTGTAAATCAACAATTAAATAACCTGTCCCCTTTTTTATAATTAATCCATTTTCCTCTAAAAACTTTGTGCCTTCACTTATCTCTTTATATGGAAGAGACAAAATCTTAGATAAATCATTTATCTTTATGTCTTTGTTATATTTTGACAAAAATACCATATATATGTATATCTTCATATAGTCACCTGGAATCTGTGATAAATATTCTGTAAAAAATATATCTGGTATAGTTGTTTCTGAAAATAACATTGATTTTTCTTTATGTTCTAATTTCATAGCTCTCTCCTTAAATAAATTTAATACAAACTTTGTCAAATTATATCATTTTTTATAATGAAAGTAAATTACTTTTTATATAATAAAATTTTAGGCTTAAAAATATATTTTAATAAATAATTGCAAACAGCTATTATGTTTTCTCCATTAAACCCTATAATACTAAATAAAAATACAGGAAAAAACACCACTATAAAAACAAATATTTTTATATTTATGCTAGAAAAAATAACATTTACTATACAAAATAAAATAATTGCTATTATAACATTTAAAATCGCTGTAGTATAATCAATAATTCCTAACAACTTACTTTTAAAATTATAATTTTGCGGAAAAATAAATTTCAAAATAACTCCTCCTATTTTCTAAAATTAAATAACCCATTTATTCCAGACTGAACATTTGTAGAAACACCACCTATAAATTCTCTTACAAATGTATTAACTCTTATTAGTGCATAAATTCCACCAATATATAAAAATTTAACTAATAAATTATTAGAAGAATAATCCATAGAAAATAATATTAATAGAACTAAAGCCACAATTATTTGAATAAAAAGTAAAGAAAAAAAGTTACGTATCCATGCCTTAAAAAACCAAGCAGTAGAATTTTGTGATAATGCCAAAAACGCAAATGGGCTAATAAGAATAAAAACTTTTATCATAATATATCTCAAAGAATATGAAAAGACCAGGTTAAATAAAGAAATAGTTAATGTTGCTTTAATTAAACCATCAATTGAAAAAATGTTTATCGATGAAGTATCAACAGATAAAGTATTATTAATTGATGTTATCAGTTCAGAAAAGCCTATATTTTTTGAAAATAAATTTTCACCTATTTCTTTAATAGCAAGAGAAATATTAGACATTATATCAATTACTTGTCCAACTATAAAATAAGAACTATTCATACAAATACCAAATATAATCATTTTAAGTACAAATTGTACAGGTGATTCTATTTGAACATATGTAAAATTAGCCAAAAGATTTCGTAGAGCATAATAAATCAAAAAACCAATTAAAAGAGAATTTGCAATAAGTAATATACCATCAGTTGTAGCAGTTCCAAATATCTTTTCAAAATACTTATCATTTAAAATATCAGAAGTAATAAAAGTTATATTATCTAAAACAGAATATAAACTATTATCAATTGATGAAAATAAGTTTTCAAAAATTGTGTTTATTGTTTGTATTATTGTATCTGTTGTACTATTTGTATTTGAATTTTCTTCCACAACCTCACTCCTATCATATTAAAGAATCTATTGCAGATAAAATTAAATCTATAGCTAATATAAATGCATAAGCAAATAATGAACCCCTTATTATCTTTTTTCCCATTCTAATTCTTTCTTCATCTCCAAAGCTAAACTTTTGCATAAAAATACCAGTTCCTACTGCTACTGCTGCCGCTGGTGTTGCTATTTTTAAAATCCAATCTTCTATATTTTCAAACGCCTTTGTTATAGTACTTACTAACTTTGGAGTTGCAGCATATGAATTAATGCTAAAAATATATATAATTAAACTTGAAAAAAATATAATAAAACAAAAATAAAAAATTTTTTTATTCATAAAATCATCCTTTCTTTTTTATAATTTATACAATATTATTGTTCTAAAAAATATGGAAACATCTTTAATTTACGCGGTTTTAAAATTTTATTTCCATCAGATAAAAATGTAAGAGTTGAAAATGTTTCTAAACTTTGTGTAAAAAAATTAGTATCATAAATATAATCATTTTGTGTATATGTATTATAACTTTCTTGAATACTAGAATTTTGCGAATTTAAAGAATGCGTAAAATAACTATACTTTGTCTCTTTTGCACTTTCAGAAATACTTTGTGATACCTTTGTTTTTTCTTCCTTTCCAAGTTGTTTTTGTGCTTCTTCAATAGTGAAAATATCATCTGTTCTAAACCATATTTTATTTATTAAATTTTGAATAATAACTTTTACAGCAGACTCATCTTTTAAAGTATTTTTTATTGAAGAATAACTTTGAGTACTAACAATATTAATACACTTAGCTTCTCTACTTAACGAAAAAAATTCACTATCTGTTTTTGTTACATATTCGGCATATTCGTCGCAAATAAAAGCAGATGGCCTTGTTTTATTATTAGATAAATTTGACATAACTTGAGTTTGAAAATCTAATTTTAAATATGCAGCAATTATTTTAGAAAGATTTCTATACTCTGCAATATTAATATTTAAAACAACAATTTTCCCTTTTTGTAAAATTTCTGAAAATCCCTTAAAAGTTAACTCTTCTTCCCTAGGGCAAAAAGTACTTAAAACATCATAATCTGAAATAAAAGTTGAAGTAATTCTTGTGATTTCTGATTTTAAAATAGCCATTGTACGTGAATCTAATTTAGAAAACTCATTTTGTAAAAATTCTAAAGAACTATTTAGATCATAAACTTCTTTTACAGAAAATTTTGAAGAAACAAAAAGCTCTCTTAATAACTTTATTTTTTCCTTATAATAATCTGGTAAAGTTATTAATTTATGCAATTCTAAAAAAGTAACATAACCATTATTATATAATCTACACAATTTAATACATTCTGCAATAACTTGCTCTGCTTTATCTAGCCAAAAAGACTCAGAATTATTTTCCGAAAATAATAATAATATAGTTTTTAATTGATTTGCTAATACCTGTGGCTTTAAATGAGGTTTATGTAACGGATTATATTTTATTTTAGAATTAATTTCTAAAACAATTAAATCTTGCATCAAATTATATTTTTGTACATATTCCTTTACTTGATTATAATAATTACCTTTTACATCTAAAATTAACATGCCCATTTTATTTTGCATATTATTACTATTATATTCTATTAATTGACGTGTTAATGGGTACATAGCAGAACTTGTTTTACCTGAACCTATAGTTCCGGTAATTAAAAAATTTTGGTATAATCCACTTTCTGGAATATATATATCTTCTTGCGTTTCCTCATCACAACCTATTAATAATTGCAATTTGTTTTTACTATTATTTCTATTTGTTCTTTTAGTTTTAACCTTATTTTTCTTTTCAAATAATTTGTTATAAATAAAATTACTTATAACTATATTAGAAAAAACAAAAGTAAAAATATATATTTTTTTAATATATTCCCAAAGTACAGGGTTTTCTTTGCAAATATCAAAAGGTTTAAATCCATATTCTATTATAACTTCATCTGATAAATATATTGGATTAAAAAGTAAAATTGCAAATATACAAGATATAACTAAAAAAATGAATATAAAACAAACTTGAAAAAAACTAACTTTTATATATGTCACCTCCTACTTTAAGCTTTTTTTCTTAATTTCTAATTTGGAACCTTGAAGATTATGAAAAAATTTAATATCAAAAATTGTGTAAATAGTATAAATAGTTATAAATAGATTAATAATAAAAGATATAAAAAAAATGTTAATTAATTTAGAAATAATATCACCGCCTTACATTTTTTACCTATAATACAATATTTTTTTTAATTTGTCTATACTTTTTTAAAAATTTATGATAAAATTATATAAATTTTTATATGAGGTTGTCAATTTTGAAAATTTATAAATAATTTTTCTATAAAATTGTA
>CALXAW010000032.1 GCA_944386375.1 uncultured Clostridia bacterium | reverse complement strand
TTATATCCATACCTATATATGATATTTTATCTTTGTTTTTTATTAAAAACTCTGGATTATATCCATTTGTATGTATTCCTATTTTAAATCCGTTTTCATATAATACATCTATTATATCTTGTAAGCCTGGATAAATAGTGCATTCTCCCCCTGATAGTACTATGTGTTTTACTATTGGTTTTCGTTCTAATAATTGTGGTAATATCGCTCTTTTGAAGTCAATATCTTCTGCTTTTCCAATATCTTTGTTTTGACAGTATTCACACGAAAAATTGCATCCGTCAAAAAATAGTGATGTACATACATGTCCTGGATAGTCTAGCATACTTGCCCATATAACTGATTTTAACATAATTTTTTCCCTTTCTTTTAATTAGCTTGGTGCTAATCTTGGAGCAGAGAGACTTTCCTATTGTATGAATTGTAAAAGTTCTTCTACTTCTCCTTGTTTTATTTGTCCATTAATCTCTAATGCTGGAACTTGATAAATATCATTTTCTATTAATTTTGCTCTTGCTACAAAATCCTCTTCTATATTTACTTCTTCGTATGGAATATGCCCTTCTTTAAATTTTCCTTTTAATACTTGACATCTTGGACAAGTTGTTGTTGTGTATAGTTTTACCATTTTTATTCTTCCTTTCTTAACTTATTTTTTCTCTTTTTCTATCTGCAAGTTCTGCTCTTTTTCCACTGTTAAATTTATCTATAAATACATAGTATCCTGTTATTCTTGTTACACCTCTTACATTTTCACTACCACATTTTGGGCATTTTTCTAATAATCCATTGTGACGTGTATTACAACTTTTGCATAATGTATATTCTGGTGATAAAACCCATTGTACACATTTTGTGTTTTCCCATGTTGTTTTTATCAATTCGAAAATCGCTTTAGGGTCTGGACTATTTTCTCCTCCCCAAATGTGAATCATACTTCCCGCTTCTACTAAATTGTGAAATTTAGATTGTTTCATTAATCTTGTTACATAATCTACATCACTGTCTGTTGCAAAATGAACTGAGTTTGTATAATATATTCCAAATTCATTTTTCTTAACAAATGCTTTATCTCCATATTTTTTAACATCTAGCTTAGCAAATCTACCTGCTGTTGATTCTGCTGGTGTTTCTTCTAGTTTCATATTTATTCCATATTTTGCAGATAATTTTTTAGTTTCATGATACATATAAGAAATTATTTGCAATCCTAATGAATATGCCTCTTCTGTTTGATGCATTTCTTTTCCTATTAAATTATATATACATTCATTTAATCCTACAATTCCTATTAGGTATGAAATATTTTTTAGACGTACATATGGCTTTCCATCCATTCCATTTACATAGAAGCTTAGTGGTGAGTTTTCTAAATTTGCTAGTTTCCATACATAATCTTGTCTAATTATATGTGCTCTAGCTGCTTTATCCATTGCTTTTGATAATTCTTCGTAGAATTTATTTACATCATGTTCTGATTTTAAAGCCATTCTAGGTAAGTTTATAGATACATTTTGACCACCTACAAACCTTAATTCTTCTGGTGTTTCTATTAGTTTTTTGTCTTCTTCTGTAAAGTCTATTTTTAGTCTACAACATTGTGATACAGAAAATGCATTTCTGTCAAATATAAAATATGGACAACCTGTTTGGCTTGAAGCCTCACATGCTAACATTAACAATTGTTTTGCTGTTGGGTCTGTAAATGATTCTGCATTTATGTGTAAATTTATTTTTGGAAATGCAAATGGCATTCCATCTGCGTCACCTTCTCCTATTACTTCTAAAATTGCTTTTGTAAATTGTGCCGCTTCTTTACTAAAGTCTTCATATACTAATATGTGATAATCATTTTCTTCGGCAAATTCTTTTGCTTCTTCTTGTGTGTCAAAATAATATATTGTTTCTAAATAGTCTTTTACCATATATCTTCCTCTAGAGCCTATTGCTAATACTTTTTTATAATGTTCTGGTATTGATAAATATACATTAAAGTCTGTAAAAGCAACTTGGCCACCTCTAGCACCTGCTAATTGTGATAAATCAAAAATTAGTGTTTGTGCTAATTGTTTTACATCTTTATATGGCATATTTGTTAATAAAGGGGCAAAAAATACATTTAATGCTTCCCAGCCAATTGCTCCTGCAAATTGACTTTGTAAAAACTGTGTTATTGAACATATATGTCTTGCTAGTACTGTTGCATTACTTGCTGGTTTAGAATTTGATGGAATTGTTGGTATATTTTTTATTCCATTTTTCTTTATATATTCTGGTGAATGGCCAGAGCAATAAAATCTATCAATCATTCCTAAATCGTGAATATGTATTTCTCCACTTAAATGAGATTCGGCAATATCTGATGGCAATATTTCTCTTAAGGCATATTCTTTTAGAATTCTATCTGCTAGTGTTAAATTTATTGATTCTGGATTGTGTGCTGTGTTTCCATTTTCTTTATTAGCATTTTCGATAATTTCTGTTACATTATAAAATGGAATATTAACCTCTGAATTTGATTTTAAAACTTTATTAAGTCCTCTTTCGAATAATTCGTTATTAACTAATGAACGAATTAATGAAGTGTTTACTGTTTCTATTTCTGCCTTTTGTAATTTTTCTGTTACAGCTTTTGCTACTTCTTTTGCTAATTTTTCTTCACATTCTGCTTCTTTTACTAATGCCTCTACAATTTTGCTTTCGTCATATGGTTGACGCTCTAGTTTATCTGCTGAATCAACCATTAGAGCAAAATCTAAACTGTTTGTTTTTTTACTAAATTTTACTACATTTAACATAGTTTTTCCCCCTTAATGTTTATTACTGAAGTTATTATATATCAAAAAATAAAAAGCACAAAAGTTGCAAATGCAACTTTTACGCTTTTTGTTTTTTTAATATTCTTATTCACATATGGCTGTAAGTTTTCTTGATTTATTACATTTATGTTACATATATATTTCATTTATATTACATAAATTCTAGATTTTTGTTGCTTTTACTATAACCCTTTCTTTATTGTCATTTGTACAAGTAATAAGTGTAATTTCTGTTTTTCCATTTGTTAGCTGTGATGTACATGCTACATTTGATGGTTCTACTGTGTATTTATCATATATTATATATGTAAATTTTCTTCCAGATAGGTCTGTAATATCTATTGTTTCTCCTTTTTCTAAGTTTGGAACTTTACTAAAAAATTTTGAGCTTCTATAATTGTGTCCAACTATACAAAAATTACCTACTTCGTTTGGCTCTGGTCCCCAAAATTTACATGGTGCGATTTTTAATAGTTCATCAGATGTTTCTGAAAGAATTGGATAATTTACACCAATTGCTGGTATATTTATTGTTGCAATTGGAGAATATGTTTTGCCATTAGAAGCTGTAATTGTTTGATTTTGATTTATTGCTTCTGTAATTTGCTCTTCTTCTATACCTTCGTCTAAATATACTACTAATACATCATCATCTACTACTGTATTATCTTCTGGTGTGATTTCTGCTAAAATTTCTTGCGAAACCGCTTCGCTTTTATTTCTATCATATGAAGCATATGCATACACAGAGGCTAAAATACATATTAGTAAAATAGATAAAAAGAAGTCAAATTTATATATTTTCTTTTTTCTTTTTAGTTCTGGTGTAATATATAATTTCTTTGTAACTAATATTTGATTCATTTCCCTCTCCTAATTTTTATTACTTCTATTTTATTATAGCATATACTAATTAAAATTGGAATAGTTTTTTACATAATTTGTTTATGTTTATATTTTACATTATTAAAGCATAATAGGTTTAATCTTATTATTATTTTAAAATCTCATTGGTGATTTTTGCAAAGTCTTGTAATGTTAAATTTTCTGCTCTTGTATTTTCTAATAATCCGCAATTATTTAAAACAATAGTTCCTTCTTCTTTGTCTTTAAATATATGTGCATTTGTTAATGAATTTAACAATGTTTTTCTTCTTTGCATAAATGCTGCTTTTATTATTTTAAATAAAGTTATTTCATCTATATTTTTAATTATAGGCTCTTTTCTAATATTTAATTTTATAACTTCTGAGGTAACTTCTGGTTCTGGTATAAAAGATGTATGTGGCACTTCTAAGACTTTTTCTCCCTCACAATAATAATATACTGTATATGTAATTGCACCTGTTTGTTTATCTCCTGGTTTGGCAATAAGCCTATCTGCTACTTCTTTTTGAATCATAACTGTTATACTTTGTATATCTAATTTACTTTCTAATAGTTTCATTATAATAGGAGTAGTAATATAATATGGCAAGTTTGCAACAATTTTTACATTTTTTATTTGAGTTTTCCTCTTTTCTTCTAAAATCATAGAATTTAAGTCCACTTTTAATACATCATTGTTGATAATTTGCAAATTATTATATAAACTAAATCTATCTTCTAATATAGTTATCATTTTTTTGTCTAGTTCTATGCAAATTACTTTTTTAGCTTTTTCTAATAAATATTTTGTTAGTGTTCCAAGTCCTGGTCCTATTTCTATTACTAAATCTTCTTTTCCTATTTGTGCACTTTCTATAATATTATTTATAACAAATTCATCTATTAAAAAATTTTGTCCTAAAGATTTATTTGCTTTTATTTTATATTTTTTCATTATATATGTTGTTTCTTTTAATAAATTATTCAATTTACAAACTCCTTTTTTTGCAAATATATGCATTTTATAATATTTTACTATGATTTTTTAACTATTTCAAGACTAATGAATAGTTCTATTTTTTAAATTTACTTGTTCAAAATGTTTTACTTCTGCTCTATTTTTATCAACATATACTTCTATAACATCAAATCTTACTCTATTGTTTTCTAATTTATTTATATATAAATAATATTTTGCTGTATTATACATATGTTCTTGTTTTCTTATGTCTATTGCATCAATTGCATTTCCAAATAAAAAGTTACTTCTTGTTTTTACTTCTATAAATACTATTTCATTATTTGTTTTTGCTATAATATCTATTTCTCCTTGTTTACAATGAAAATTTCTATTTAAAATTTTATAATCTTTTTGCTGTAAATACCTATATGCTACTTCTTCTCCATATTGACCTATTTTATGTTTTTTATCTATTTTTACTCATCCCTCTCTTGTGATTAAATTATATTTTTTTAGCTTTTAATAAATTCTTTGCCTGGTAGTTGCACTACATCTCCACTTATTTCTAACATCATAAGTTGATAGCTTGCATCTTCGATAGAAATATTTGCTTTTTTAGCTATTTGATTTATATGTATTGGCTCATCTGAAAGTAGTTTATAAACATTTAAATATTCACTATTTATTATTTTTTCTTTATTTAATTTTATAATATTAGAAAAATCTATATACTCAAATTCTTCTAAAATATCTTTAGCACTTGTAACTAATTTTGCTCCTTTTTGGATTAGTTCATTACTTGTTATTCCTTTTCTATTTTCTAAACTGCTCGGAACTGCAAATACTTTTTTACCTTGTTCTTGTGTTATTCTCGCTGTAACACTTGTGCCGCTTCTATATCCTGCCTCTACAACTAATGTACATATAGCAAGACCGGCAACAATTCTATTTCTTTCTAAAAATAAGTTTGAATCTGCTACAACATTTTCTTCGTATTCTGTTATAACACAACCATCATTTTTTAATATATTATCTAGTAGTTCTATATTTTCTGGTGGAAAAATATTTTTAAATCCACAGGGAATAACTGCAATTGTTTTACCATTGTTTTTTAAGCATTCTTTATGTGCTATGCTATCTATTCCGTTTGCTAAACCACTTATAATAACTATACCTACTTTTACTAACTCTTGTACAAACTTTTCACACATTTTTTTACCATATCTAGAATGACTCCTAGAACCAACAACTGCAATTCCTGTTTTATTTAATAATTCTATATTTCCTTTTATATACAGTCTTTTGGGTTTATTGGGTATTGTTTCTAACATTTTAGGATATAATTTATCTCCATACATTGCTATATACATTACATATCACCAAACTTTCTATCTAAGCTTCTATATTGTATTGCTTCTGCTAGATGTTTGCATTTTATATTTTCTTCGCTATCTAAATCTGCAATTGTTCTGGCAACTTTTAAAATTCTAGCATATGCTCTAGCACTTAACCCTAATTTTTCGAATGCATTGTCTAATATTTTCTTTTCTTGATTACCTAATTTACAATATTTTTCTATTAATTTAGGAGTAAGCTCAGAATTAGAAAATATACCCATATTTTCATATCTTTTTAATTGTATTTTTCTTGCTTTATTTACTCTTTCTTTTATTTGTGCTGAACTTTCTGCTAAATTATCATTTTTAAGCTTTTCGTATTTTACTGGTTTTACTTCTATATGAATATCTATTCTATCTAATAATGGTCCACTTATTCTTCCTATATAGTTTTTTCTTGCTGTTTCTGTACATGTACACTCTTTTACTCCACTTCCATAATATCCACATAAACATGGATTCATACTTGCTACAAACATAAAATTTGCAGGATATGTAAGTGTTCCATTTACTCTACTTATAGTTACTAACTTGTCTTCTAATGGTCCTCTTAGTACTTCTAAAGTGTTTTTATTAAACTCTGGTAATTCGTCTAAAAATAATACACCAAAATGTGCTAAACTAATCTCACCTGGTTTAGGGATTCTGCCACCACCTATAATTGCAGGTCCTGAAGCTGTATGGTGTGGTGCTCTAAATGGTCTTGTTGCTATTATTGGTTTATTGTTTAATAATTCTCCTGCAATACTATGAATTTTTGTTATTTCTAATGCTTCTTCAAATGTTAAATCTGGCAATATAGTTGGCAGTCTTTTTGCCATCATAGTTTTACCGAGAGCCTGGACTACCTATTAATAAACAATTATGGCCGCCTGCTGCTGCAATTTCTAATGCTCTTTTTACATATTCTTGTCCTTTTACTTCTGAAAAGTCTATATTATATATTTTGTTTTTATTTAAAATATTTGTTATATCTATTTGTATTTTTTCTGGTTGTTGTTCATTTTGCAAAATTTTTATTAATTCACTCAGTGTACTTACTGGTATTATTTCTAATCCTTCTACAATAGAAGCTTCATTTGCATTTTCTTTTGGTAATATAACTTTTTCTATTCCAAGTTTTAGTGCATCAATACACATTGGTAGTATTCCATTTACTCTATTTACTTTTCCATCTAATGATAGTTCTCCTATAAAAATAGTTTTTTCTAAATTAGATTTTATTTCTATGCTATTATTTGCTATTAATATTCCTACTGCCATTGGCAAATCTAAATTTGTGCCTCCTTTTTTAGTATGTGCTGGTGCTAAATTTATTACATATTTTCTGCTTGGAAGCTCTATTTTAGAGTTTTTTATTGCTACTCTTATTCTTTCTTTCGCTTCTTTAACACTAATATCTGGCAATCCCACAATATCAAAGCTTGGCAGTCCACTACTTACATCTGTTTGAACTTCTATTAGATACCCATCTAGACCATTTAATGCCATTGATTTTACTACTGATAACATTTATATCTCCTTATGTGTTTTATTTAGGTTTTACAGGTTACCTATAACTCAAATTTTTTACAATTTATTCACAATTAATTTTCTATATCTTTCTTGATTTTTTTTATTAGTTACTATAGAATATAATTGTGAATTTTTAACTAAAGAATGGTGAATATATGAAAAGTAAAAATGATAAAGATTTTAATAATAAATCTAGTAAAGTTATTAAATTATCTGCAATGCAAAATAAAGTATCTTCTACAAAATTAAAAATAGCTCTTGTTGTTACAATATTAATCTTATTGGCTATTTTGGCTAGGATTGCTTGGTTGCAATTTGTAGATGGTAATCATTTAAAAGAACTTGCATATTCTCAACAAACTATTAACCAAATAATAAGCCCAAAAAGAGGAAATATTTATGACTCAACAGGTAAGGTATTAGCTACTAGCGCACAAGTAGACACAGTAACAGTAAACCCTAAAAAAATTGAAGCAGACTCTGAAGAAGCGACAATAGCTTTAAAAGAAAAACTTGCTAAAGCTTTTTCTGATATATTTACTTTAGACTATAATGAAGTTTTATCTAAATTGAATAGCTCTTCTAGTGTTGAAACAATTGCAAAAAAAGTGGAGCAAGATAAAATAGATGAGCTAAAAAAGTGGATGGAAGAAAATAAAATTTCTGTTGGTATTAATATAGATGAAGATAGCAAAAGATATTACCCTTATAGCACTGTTGCTTCACAATTAATTGGATTTTGTGGTAGTGATAACCAAGGTTTAAGTGGTATAGAATACAGTTGGGATTCTACTTTAACAGGTACATCTGGGAAGATTGTAGCATCTCAAGATGCAAATCAAGGCGAAATACCTAATACAGAAGAAACATATATAGCTCCCGAAAACGGTAGTGACCTTACTCTTACAATAGATTTAAATATTCAAACAATATTAGAAAAATATTTAAAACAAGCAGTTGAAGATAATTCTTGTTCTCGTGGTGGAAATGTTATATTAATGGATCCATCAAATGGTGATATTTTAGCAATGGCTTCATACCCAGATTATGACTTAAATTCGCCATTTACCCCAAATGCTACCTTACAGCAAACTTGGGAACAATTGAGCCCAGATGACCAAAAGTCAGCACTACAGGAAATGTGGAATAGTAAATCTATTTCTGAAACATATGAACCTGGCTCTACTTTTAAAGTTATTACTTCTTCTGTAGCAATAGAAGAAAATATTACTGGTACAGATGTTGCAAATGATTTTATATGTACTGGTGCTCAAGAGTTTAGTGATGGAACAAAAATAAGATGTTGGAGAGCTAATCCTCATGGTTACCAAACTTTAAGACAAGCATTATGCAATTCTTGTAACCCTGCTTTTATGCAATTGGGTGCACGAATTGGAGCAGCAACTTTATATAAATATTATAAAGCTTTTGGCTTATTTGATAAAACCGGAATTGCTTTATCTGGTGAAACAAATAGTTCTTTTTGGGATTTAGATAAAGTTGGCGCTGTAGAACTTGCTACTATGTCTTTTGGACAACGTTTTACTATTACACCTTTGCAAATGGTTACAGCAATTTCTGCTGTTGCAAATGATGGTGTTTTAATGCAGCCTAGAATTGTAAAAGAAGTAAAAAATACTGAAACTGGTGCAGTTACAACAATAGACCCTGTAAAAGTTAGACAGGTTATTTCTAAAGAAACTTCTGAACAGGTAAAATCTATGATGGAATCTGTTGTTACAGAAGGTACAGGAAGACAAGCCGCTGTTTCTGGTTATTCTATTGGAGGTAAAACAGGAACATCTGAACCTTTATCTGGTAATGAGCATGAAGGTTATGTTGCCTCATATGTGGCTATTTCTCCTGTTGAAGAAACAAAAGTGGTTCTTTTACTTACATTATATGACCCTCAAGGCGAAAGTCACCAAGGTGGTCAAGTTGCAGGACCTGTTGTTTCTCAAATGCTTTCTGAAATATTACCTTATTTAGGTATATCTTCTTCTGTTACAGATTCTGAAGAAAATAGTGGTACTGTAACTTTACCAGATGTAACAAATAAAACTGTTACAGAAGCTAAAAAAATATTAGAGGCCGCAGGTTTTGAACCTAAAATTTCTGTAACTGGTGATGCTAATACTTTATTAGTAAAAAGCCAAGTTCCTGTAGCAGGTACTCAATTGTTAAATGGTGCTACAGTAGTATTATATTCTCAAGAAAATGATACTAGAACTTCTGTTACTGTTCCAGATTTAAAAGGTATGACAGCAGAACAGGCTACAAATTCTTTAAAATCTAAGAACTTAAATATAAGTATTGAAGGTACTGGTTATGTTATAAGCCAAGATTATACAAAAGATTCTACTGTAGAAGAAGGTACTGTTATAAAGGTTACTTTAAAAGAAAATATAACAGATGCACACTAATTTTATTATTAAGGTTGGAATTTATCCAACCTTAATTTTTTAAATTTGCTCTACAATACGTATATTGCTTCTACCAATATCTTCATTTAAGACAATTCCTATCATAAATATGTCGTCATTATTTGGTTCTATATATTTTAACCATTGCCCTAATTGATTTTCACTAGATTTATTTTTTTGTATATATTTTATAAAATCCATAAAATGTATTTCTGTTCCATGCTCTAAAATATGTTCATTATTATCTTTAATTTCTAAAAACACACTGTTTTTATATCTTTCTATTCCTATTTCTGAAATAATTACTTTATTTATAATACTTGCCATAGCATGTTCTTGTTTATTTTGCTTTAATGCTTCTTCATATAGTAAACACCAATAACAAAATATTGTTTCTTTTATTTTGTCTTTTTTTACAAATTTAAAATATATATCAATTTTTTCTTCTAGACCTAAGTCACATTTTGCTTTTACCATGGAAAATTTATATTCACTTATATTTGTAAATTTTTTTATACTATCAAATTGTACATCATTAACATTTAGCTCTAATACTTTAGTAACTAAATCTATTATCATTTGTTTATTTTTGTTATCTAATAAAATATCTTTTAATTTATCAGAATTTTCGCTTGAAATTTTAATTATACATCATCCTTTCTAGTTTTTTAGTACATTGTACAAATAATAGGTGCTAACACCTTGCTATTAAATTTTAAAATTGGAATTTAATAAGATTTAAAAATCAAATAACTACTAAAAAGTAGAGACGAGTTATAACTCTTTTGTTAAATGAATAAATTATATAATTTAAAAACAGTATAATACCTACTATTTTTTTTGTCAACTATTTTTTACATTTTTTTCAATCTTTTCATCGCAAAATTCGACAAAAAACTTCCTATCTGAAAATAGGAAGTTTTTGCTACAATGATTTTGTGTGTTAACTTCGTAGTGTAGCGACTTTTCTACTAATCCGAAAGTATGACTTTCTTATTAGTAGAAATAATCTTTTTAATTATATAAATATTTTTGTGGATTTACTGTGTTACCATTTAGCCTTATTTCTAAATGTAAATGTGGTCCTGTTGAGTTACCTGTTGAGCCAACTGCAGAAATAACATCTCCTGCTGATACTTTTTGACCAACTTTGGCATAAATTTTGCTACAGTGTGCATACCAAGTTTCTACACCATTTCCATGCTCTACTTTTACTAAGTTTCCATATGAGCCTTTATAACTTGCAAATGTTACTGTACCACTTGAAACAACTTTTATAGGTGTACCACTTGAACAAGCTATATCTAAACCTGTATGGTTAGAAGATCTTATTCTACTACTTACACCATATCTTGAGGTAATTTTACCTGATACTGGTGTAACTGCAAGCTTTATACCATTTATTTGAGGTAAACTATTTTCTTCTACAATTTCTTCTACTTCTGGCATTAAGTTTGCTTTTGCTATATCTACATTTTGTGTTTTAACTTCTTCTAAGTTTTCTGTTTTTATTTCTTTTATGTCTATTTTAGCTTTTGTGTCTCCTAATTCTGTTTTTACTTGGCTTACTAAATTTTCTGCATCTTCTTGTGTATCAACATAAGTTTTTTTAGTATCATTTAAAGCTACTTCATAATATTTATATGTTATTTTTGTTTCCTCTTGTAATGCTATTATTATTTCTTCTTCATTGGTATTTTCTGTTCTATTAACTAATTTAAATTCATAACTTGGTTCTACATTTAAAGAAACACTATCAACATTTTTTCCTGTATATTGCATTACCTGTTTATCAACAGCTTCTTCAAATTCTGATTTGTCTTCCACATATCCTACTGCTTCGCCAGAAAGGCTTACAGCATATGTTGGTTTATATTTTATTAATACTATCGCGATTATTAATATAAAGCCTAACAAAATTACACTAAGAATTTTTGAAGTCTCTTTTGTATAATATTTAAACTTCTTTATTAAAATAAATATTCACTCTCCTTTAAAATTGTTCTTATTTTTTCGCGACCAAAGTCTATTATACTATATATTCTATCTTTTTTCAAATTATGTATACTTTATTTTGAGAAATTTATTAAAATTTGGGCAATTTTCCTTAAGTTTTTTCGTTATTTTTACATATTTTCCTCTTTTTCCCTAACATATCCTCTTTTTTTCTCTGTTTTTTATATTGCTTTAAATTTGTAATTAGTTTGTAATTCTCTATTATAGCCACTTTATATAATAAAGATACTTTCTTTTTACATAAATGATTTATTTTATTTGCAACATTAGAGCATAGCAACTTTTATACCATGGGAAAATCATACTTCCCTATGGTATAAAATAATTATTATTTTATTACTTTGTAGTTTAATTTGATTTATTAATTTCTGTAAACTTGCCAAGTTAAATGCTATATTTTTTTTGATAGGAAGGTGATGATAGTAATGGGCTTAGATTATAATGTTATTGGTTCTAGAATAAAAGAAGCAAGACTTGCTAAAAATATGACTCAAGAAGATTTAGCAGAACAAATTGATATTTCTGTAGCATTTTTAAGTAGAGTAGAAAGAGGTAATTCTCACATAAATCTAAAAAGATTAAATCAAATTTGTGATATATTAGATGTTTCTGAGGGATATATACTAAATGGTGCTGCAAGTAATCAAAAAAATTATCTTGATAAAGAATTTGCAGAACTTTTGAAAGCTTGTTCTCCAGAAAAGCAAAAACTTATTTATAATGTAGCAAAAGTAATAGCAGAAAGCGAACAAAAGCGATGTGATTAAGATATTTTAACATTTTAGCATAGTTACACATCGCGTATTTGTTCGCGCGCCAATTTTACGAAGTAAAATTGTGTGCAA
>CALXAW010000031.1 GCA_944386375.1 uncultured Clostridia bacterium | reverse complement strand
GCAGGAATAGATATACCAACTTTATGCTTTCTAAAAGAGATAAATGAAGTTGGAGACTGCAGAATGTGTATAGTAGAAGTTGAAGGAAGAAGAGGCTTTGCAACTTCATGTATACAAAAAGTAGAAGAAGGAATGGTTGTACATACACATACAAAAAATGTATTAGAAGCAAGGCGTACTATTTTAGATTTAATAATATCAAATCATTCTAAAGATTGCCTAACTTGTACACGTTCTGGAAATTGCGAATTACAAACATTAGCAACAAAATTTAATATATTAGATGTACAATTTCCGGGAGCAAGGACAGAACATAAAATAGATGACAAATCTCCATCTATAGTAAGAGATTTTAATAAATGTATATTATGTAGAAGATGTGTTGCTACCTGTAAAAATGTTCAAGATATAGGGGCAATAGATTGCATAAATAGAGGCTTTGAATCTTGTATATCAACAGTAGGTGACCATAGCTTAAATGATGTAAATTGTACATTTTGTGGGCAATGTATACAGTCTTGCCCAACAGGTGCATTACACGAAAAAGAAAATATAAATGATGTATGGGTAAAATTAAAAGATCCAGATTCATATGTAGTAGTACAAACAGCTCCATCTGTAAGAGTAGCGTTAGGCGAAGAATTTGGAATGAAAATTGGTACAAATGTTGCAGGTAAAATGGTAACAGCATTAAAAAGATTAGGCTTTGACAAAGTGTTTGATACAAATACAGGTGCAGATTTTACAATAATGGAAGAAGCAACAGAATTTGTAGAAAGATTTAAACAAAATCAAACATTACCTATGATTACATCTTGCTGCCCAGCTTGGGTAAAATTTATAGAAATGAACTACCCAGAATTGTTACCACACTTATCTAGCTGTAAATCTCCACACGAGATGTTTGGAGCACTAGTTAAATCATATTATGCAGAAAAAGAGAAAATAGACCCTAAAAAAATTGTAGTTGTTTCTGTAATGCCATGTATTGCAAAGAAATTTGAGACACAAAGAGAAGAGCTTTCTAATAATGGTCTTTCAAATGTAGATTATACAATTACAACCAGAGAGCTTGCAAGAATGATTAAACAAGCAAATATTGATTTTGTAAAACTAGAAGATAGTAGTTTTGACAATCCTATGGGAGAGGCTACAGGAGCAGCAGCTATTTTTGGAACAACTGGTGGAGTTATGGAAGCGGCACTAAGAACAGCACAAGATATATTAACTGGAAAAGATTTAGAAAAAATAGAATTTGAACAAGTTAGAGGCAAAAAGCAAATTAGAAAAGCAACTGTAGAAATTGCTGGTAAACAAATAAAGGTAGCAACAGCAAGTGGCTTAGCAAATGCAAGAAAAGTCTTAGAAGAAATAAAAAGTGGAAAAGCAGATTATCAATTTGTAGAAATAATGGCATGTCCAGGGGGATGTATAATGGGTGGAGGTCAACCTATTAAAAGTTCTAAAATCCGTTCAGAAGTTGATGTAAGAAAACTAAGAGCAGATGCTCTTTACACAATTGACGAAAAAAGCACAATAAGAAAATCACACGAAAACCCTGTGCTTAAAAAAATATATAAAGACTATTTAGGAGAACCCGGTGGTCATTTAGCACACGAATTATTACACACAAAATATGTTGCAAGAAAAAAATATAATTTAGATTAGTTTTATCATATGAAATAAAATTTGTGTACTAATTAGTATAAATATACAACTTTTGTCTTAGAGGTATAGGAACTTTCCTATACCTCTAAAACAATTATTCTTCATTATTATTGTTGTTGTTGCCATTGTTTTTGTTTTGGTTATTTTTATTGTTTTTCTTATTTCCTTTTTCTTTCATTTTAAAGCACCTCCACTTCACTCTAATTAAAGATATTCTTACCAAAATAATAAATAAATATTCATTTTAAGTTAAAATAAATAATATAAACCATCTATTGTATTTTTGAAAAAACTGTTATATAATGTTATGGTAAATGTATAACAGTTAAAAGGAATTTTAAAATGGAAAATAAAAATATTGTTATAGGAATAGAAGGACTGGTAGGTTCTGGTAAAACTTCTATTTCGAAAGAATTATTAAAATATATACCTAATTCTATAATTTTACATGGTGGCAACATATATAGAGCAATTGTAAATGGAATTATTAACTCTGGAACAGACTTAAAGCTATTAACTAAAAAAATGAAAAATATAGATATAACAGAAATTATGAAAAAACTTAAGCTAGAAATAAAATTAGAAAACAGAGAAACTGTTATGTATATGGATGGAAAAAAGCTAAACATCGAAGAATTACAATCTGAAAAGTCATCTATGGCTGTATCTATGATTAGTAATGTTGCAGATAATACAAAATTATATGAATTTGGAAAATTATTAATAGATAGTTTTAGAGCAAAATATAATGTAATATTATCTTCAAGAGATATTGTAAAAATGTATCCAGATGTAACATATCATTTTTTTATAATAGCAGAATTACAGGAACGTATTAGAAGAAAATACATACAATATAAAGGCAAAATATCTAAAAAGCAAATAGAGCAAACAATAAGAAAAAGAGATGAGTTACAAGATGATTCTGGGTATTACAATATTTATGATAAGACTCAAGTAATAGATGTAACTAATTGTACATCTGTAGAAGAAGCAACAAAAAAAGTATTAGAATATGTAAAAATAGAAGCATTAGCTTAAAGTTAGGAGTGATAACTTTGGAATATGTAAATACAAAATTGATAGAATTTAATAAATACTTAGAAAATAGAAAAGTAGCAATATTGGGGTTAGGAGTAAGCAATTTACCATTAATAGATTATTTGCATGATAACAAGGCTCAAGTTACAGTATTTGACGAAAAAGAAATAGATGCAATTCCTAAAGATATAATGGACAAAATAACTAAATATGCTATGGAGTTTTCACTTGGTAAAAATGCATTATCAAAACTAGTAGGTTTTGACTTGATTTTTAGATCTCCAAGTATATTGCCAACACATCCAATGCTAGAAGCAGAAAGCGATAGAGGTGCAATTGTAACAACAGAAATAGAAATGTTAATAGAAATGTGCCCATCAAAAGTAATTGGTATAACAGGAAGTGATGGTAAAACAACAACAACAAGTTTAATTTATCAAATAGCTAAAAAAGCTGGTTATGATTGCTTTTTAGGTGGAAATATAGGAACACCGCTATTTACAAGATTAAATGAAATGAAACCAGAAGATATTGTGGTTTTAGAATTAAGTAGTTTTCAACTTATGGGAATGAAGGTAAGTCCACAAATTTCTGTTATAACAAATATAACCCCAAACCATTTAAATATACATAAAGATTATGACGAATATATAGATTCTAAGAAAAATATATTTAAATACCAAAATGAAGAAGGTATTTTAGTAACAAATTATGATAACGAAATTACCAAAGAGATTTCGGCAGAAGCTAATGGAAAGGTTATATATTTTAGTAGTAAACAAAAATTAAACAATGGCTATATTGTAGATAAAGATGTAATAAAAGAATGTGAAGATGGATTAAGAAAGCATATTTTAAATGTAAAAGATGTTAAATTACGTGGAGTACATAACTTTGAAAATATATGTGCAGCAATAGCAGCAACAAGAACAATAACAGATTTAGATACAGCTGTAGAGGCTATAAAAGAATTTGACGGTGTAGAACATAGATTAGAACTTGTAAAAGAAGTAAATAAAATAAAATGGTATAATGATTCTGTTAGTTCATCTCCAACAAGAACAATAGCTGGACTAAATTCATTTGATGAAGGTATTGTTTTAATAGCAGGTGGATATGACAAAAACTTAGATTATACACCTATTGCAAAACCAATAGTAAAAAAAGTAAAAACACTTATATTAATGGGGCAAACATCAGATAAAATATTTGATGCAGTAAAAGAAGAATTAGAAAAAGAACATAAAAAACTAGATATTTATATGTGTAAAAGCTTAGAACATGCAATTAGCTTAGCAAATAAGTATGCAAAACCAGGGCAAATAGTACTATTTTCTCCTGCAAGTGCAAGTTTTGATATGTTTAAAAATTTTGCAGATCGTGGTGAGCAATTTAAAAGACTAGTAAATAAATTAGTATAATTTAGTAACAAAAATAAATCTCCTTGAATAATATATGATAAATTATAAGGAGGTTTATTTTTATGTTTAATCAATCTTACGAAGAGTATATGCAAAATGTACTTGGATTTCCGACAAACTATAATAATACATACACTCCAATGAGTGATAATTATTGCTATTGCAATAATATGTATGAGGGCAGAGCAAATATAAATGTTAACTTAGAAGAGTGTTACCCAGAGATATATACTATTATATATCCTATGGTACAAAAAGCTTGTATGAAAAATACTAGAGCATTATCAAAAGAGTTAGTAGAAGAGATGACAGAAGAAATATATAATGCAATAGAACCAAATGACCCTATAAATGTAAATATTAATATAACAAATAATACAAGAGCATCAGGTAACAATTTAGAAAGTAAAGCTGTAAAGCAAGATGTAAAAGAAAATAATAAATCTAAACCAAAAGAAACAAGACAAGGTAATTTCTTGCTTAAGGATTTAATAACAATATTATTGTTAAGAGAACTAACAGGAAGGCCAGAAAATAGGCCACCACACAGACCGCCTATGAGACCGAACCCACCACATAGACCACCATTTCCGGGACCAGATAGACCACCAATTATGCCTAGATATTATGACATATATGAGTATTAAATTTAGTAAAAATTACCACAAAATGCAAATAATAGATATTAAAAATGTTGAAGCGGAGCGACTTTAATACTAATCAGAAAGTATCACTTTCTGGTTAGTATTAATAATGAATAATTTTTTTTCGTTTGCAAAAAATATTATTGTAGTGTTTTTTTGAAAGGTGGTATTTTAAATGAAAGCTAAAGAATGTATGTCTAATAATGTTTGTAGTTGTACTCCAAGTTGTTCTGTTTTTGATGTAGCAAAAATGATGAACGAACAGCATGTAGGTTGTATACCTGTTTGTGATAATAAAAATTGCATGGTAGGTATTGTAACAGATAGAGATATAGTTTTGAGAGGTGTAGCATGTGGTAAAGATTTAAAACAAACACCAATAAGTGATATTATGACTTGTAATGTTTGTTCATGTGACTCAAATGAAGAAATGTCAAATGTAGAAAGTAAAATGGTAGATAATCAAGTAAGAAGAATGCCAGTATTAGAAAATGGAAAAATAATAGGAGTTTTAACAATAGGGGATTTAATAAATCATGATTGTAAATTAGGTAAAAAAGAAGTATTTAATACAATAGATTCTATATGTGATTGTACAGACAATAGAAAAAACGCTCAATAATTTGTAAGCCTAGTTATATTACACTAGGCTTTTACATATAATATATATAGTATTAAATTTATAATATGTAAGGAGTTATACATGATTTTTGATACTCCACATTGGACAAGGGTCGTAAAAAGATTAACATATTTATTATTAAGTGTAATAGGAATATATTTGGCATTTAAGCTTGCCGTATTTTATATGCCTTTTTTAATTGCATTTATTATTTCTTTAATTATAGAACCAGCAATAAAGTTTCTTATGAAAAAGGCTAATTTAACTAGAAGAGCGAGTGCAGTAATAATTTTTATTATTGTTTTTGGCATAATTGCAGGAGCTTTGGTGTGGGGAATAGCAACTTTGCTTTCAGAAGCAACAGATTTATTGCAGGCATTAAATGATTATTTTGATAAGGCATATATTCAAATACAAAATTTTATAAATAATTTTAATTTTGATAAAATACATTTTGCAGATGAACTAACATCTGTTATACAAAATTCTACAGGAGAAGTGCTAAATACAGTATCAAATTGGCTTAAAAATGCGTTAACAAGTTTGGTCAATATAATAACATCAATACCAACTATAGGTATATATTTTGTAATAACTATTTTGTCTTTATATTTTATTTGCACAGATAAAATATATATATTAGATCAAGCTGAACATCATTTGCCGCGAAAGTGGGCAAAAAAAATGGTGATTCATATAAGCGAAATTACTCATACATTAGGTGGCTATTTAAAAGCACAAGCAATATTAATATTATTGTCTTTTATAATATCTGTAGTAGGATTATATATTTATGACTTTATAGGTTTTAATATAGAATATCCGCTTCTAATAGCGCTAGCTATAGCTTTTGTAGATGCTCTGCCTATTTTAGGTTCAGGTACTGTTATGATACCTTGGGGTATATGTGCTTCTTTAAATGGAGATTTAAAGCTTGGTATTGCAATAATAGGATTATGGATTTTAATGTCTGTTGTAAGGCAATTAGTTGAACCTAGAATTGTTAGCAAGCAAATTGGTATACATCCAATTTTTACACTTATTGCAATGTATACAGGGTTTAAGTTTATAGGCGTAATGGGATTAATTATAGGACCTATTGTGCTAATTATTTTAAATAATATTTTTTCTACATTGATTGATAAGGGAATACTAAAGACTATTTTTGATAAGAATTAATAGAATTTATTTATTGCACAAACTTAAAAACAGTTCATATATAATTATTTAGAGTTGAAAAGACGGATAGGGACGACCCCAGCTATGGTTTGACCACTTGTGGTCAAGACCCAGTCTTTGAAACGAGAAATAATTTATATATGAACTGTTATTGCTTGTGCTTACAAAATCCCACTTGTTGGTACATAATTGTCATCTGGTGGATATACATATTCGTCATTTGGTTTATCTACTTGATTAATTTCTTTTATTTCAATAACAGGCATATCTCCATGATAATTGCCTTTTGTTATAGTGCCAGTAATATTAATCCAAGTATTGTCAGAAAAATCTGTAGCCTTTTCATAATTGCATAAAAAGCCAACAACAACAGCCTGATAGTCAGAACTTACTACCATATCTCTTGCTAAAATAAATTGACTTTCTTGCAAATCAACAACCCTATATACATAACCTGTAAAATTAATGGTAATTCCAACATATGAATCAATATTTTCGTGTACAGCTTTTAATACATTTGTATAATTACCTGTATTTAAATTTACAATATTATCATTTTTTACATTATCAGATACATTAAAATAACCATAAGCGCCACTAAAAATTTTATAAGCACCAATTATAAAAAATATAATCATAATAATTGCAACACAAACAAAAAATATTTTAAATACTTTATTTAATTTCAAATTAAAAACAAACATATGCAAACCCCATTTCCTTTTACTACAATGTATGTACTTTTTAAAGCAAAAATACCAATAATAGCTTAAAACCCTATAAGTTCCAAAAAGTCATAAAATATTTGACTTTTTGGAACTTATAGGGTATGTGTTGTTATATAAATGTAGATAAAAATTTATTTTTTGCCTCAAATTGCTTGACTTAAAGCGAAAAAATGATACAATAAGACTGTTATATAAAATGGAGGAATAATATGAATGTTGATGATACAATAAAAATATTGCTAAAAGGTGCAGCAGACCACACAGCAATAGACGATATTAAGGAAAAACTAAAAAAAGTAGAACAAGAAAATAGACCAATGAGAATAAAATTGGGGTTAGATCCATCAGCACCAGATATACACTTAGGTCATGCAGTTGTATTAAGAAAAATGAAGCAACTACAAGACTTAGGACATGAAGTAATAATAATAATTGGTGACTTTACAGGAATGATAGGAGACCCAACAGGAAAATCTAAAACAAGAAAACAATTAACAAGAGAAGAAGTAGAAGCAAATTCTAAAACATATCAAGAGCAAATATTTAAAATATTAGACAAAGAAAAAACAAAAGTAAGATATAATAGCGAATGGCTAGGAAAAATGAATTTTAGGGATGTAATAGAGCTTTCTGCAAAATGTACAGTTGCAAGAATTTTAGAAAGAGATGACTTTAAAAAAAGATACGAAAATGGGCAAGCCATATCAGTTCACGAATTTTTTTATCCATTAATGCAAGCATATGACTCTGTTGCAATAAAAGCAGATATCGAATTTGGAGGTACAGACCAAACATTTAATGTATTAATGGGAAGAACCATACAAAAAGATTATGGTCAAGAACCACAAATTACATTATTTATGCCATTACTAGAAGGAATAGATGGCGTAGATAAAATGAGTAAAAGCTTAGGAAATTACATAGGCATATACGAAGATGCAAATACAATGTACACAAAAGTAATGAAAATTCCAGACAATATGATAATAAAATATTACGAGTTATGTACAGATATACATCCAGATGATATAAATAAAATAAAAGAAAGACTAAAAGCAGGAGAAAATCCAAGAGATATAAAAATGGAACTTGCAAAAGAAATAACAAAATTATATCATACAGAAGAAGAAGCAAATAAAGCAGAGCAAAATTTTAAAACAGCTTTTCAAAAACAAGAAGCACCAGAAGATACACCAGAAATATTTGTAGAAAATGGAGCAGAAAACATAAGCAATAATTTGTTAGAAGCAATATTATCAACAGGAAAATATAAATCAAAAGGAGAAATAAAAAGACTTTTTAACCAAGGAGCTGTAAAAATAAACAGCGAAAGAGTAACAGATGTTACAACTGTAAAAACCATAGAAGATAACACAATTATCCAAATTGGTAAAGGAAATTTTTATAAAATAAGAACAAAATAAACTTTAGGAGGAATAAAAATAATATGAAATTATTTAAGTCATATAGTGAAAAACAAGTAAAAAAAATAAGACCAATAGTAGATCAAATAAACAATTTAGAACCAGAAATGGAAAAATTATCAGATAGTGAACTAAGAAACAAAACAGTAGAATTTAAAGAACAATTAAAAAATGGTTCAACTTTAGACGACATTTTACCAGAAGCATTTGCAGTTGTAAGAGAGGCTTCAAAAAGAGTATTAGGAATGAGACATTTTGACGTTCAATTAATAGGTGGAGTTATTTTACATCAAGGTAGAATAGCAGAAATGAAAACTGGTGAAGGTAAAACATTAGTTGCTACACTTCCTGTATATTTAAATGCACTTACAGAAAAAGGGGTTCATGTAATTACTGTAAACGATTACCTAGCAAAAAGAGATAGCGAATGGATGGGAAAACTTTATAAATTTTTAGGTCTATCTGTAGGTTTAGCAATTGCAGGAATGGATCCAAAGCAAAAACAAGAAGCATATGCATGTGACATAACATATGGAACAAATAATGAATTTGGTTTTGATTATTTAAGAGATAATATGGTTATATACAAAAATCAATTAGTACAAAGAGGACTAAATTATGCCATAGTAGACGAAATAGACAGTATTTTAATTGACGAAGCACGTACACCACTTATAATTTCTGGTAGAGCAAACCAATCTTCAGATTTATATAAAAAAGCAAATGACTTTGTAAAAAAACTTACACCAAAAGTTATAGTAGAAGAAGATGTAAAAGACAATGACCAATTAGAAGATAACGAAAAATATGATTATATAGTAGACTTAAAGGCAAAATCTGCATCACTTACACAAAAAGGTATAAAAAAGGCAGAAGAAACATTTAACTTAGAAAACTTTAATGACCTAGAAAACTCAACATTAGTACATCATGTTACACAAGCATTACGTGCACATGGAGTTATGAAAAAAGATATAGATTATATAGTAAAAGATGGAGAAGTACTAATTGTAGACGAATTTACAGGTCGTATAATGTATGGAAGAAGATATAACAATGGATTACACCAAGCAATAGAAGCAAAAGAACATGTTAAAATAGCAGACGAATCTAAAACATTAGCTACAATTACATTCCAAAATTATTTTAGAATGTATGATAAATTATCTGGTATGACTGGTACTGCAATGACAGAAGAGGCAGAGTTTGAAGAAATTTATAATTTAGATGTAGTAGCAGTTCCTACAAATAAGCCAATGATAAGAATTGACCAAAATGATGTTATATATAAAACCGAAAAAGCTAAATTTAATTCAATTGTAGAAAGCATAAAAGAAAGTCATGCAAAAGGTCAGCCTGTACTTGTAGGTACAGTATCTATAGAAAAGTCAGAAAAACTAAGCAAAATACTTAAAACAGAAGGAATTAAACACTCTGTTTTAAATGCTAAGTTTCATGAGCAAGAAGCGGAAATTATAGCACAAGCTGGTAAATTAGGAGCAGTTACAATTGCAACAAACATGGCTGGTCGTGGTACAGACATTATGCTTGGTGGAAACAGCGAATTTTTAGCAAAACAAGAAATGAAGAAAAATAGAGTACCAGAAAATTTAATAGAAGAATCAAATACTTATTATGAAACAGATGACCAAGATATATTAAAAGCAAGAAAAACATTTAAAGAACTAGAAAATAAATATAATGAAATAATAAAAGAAGAAAAAGAAAAAGTAATAGCAGCTGGTGGATTAAAAATAATAGGTACAGAAAGACATGAATCTAGAAGAATAGATAATCAGTTAAGAGGACGTAGTGGTCGTCAAGGAGACCCAGGAGAATCACGTTTTTATATAGGATTAGACGATAATTTAATGAAAATATTTGGTGGAGACATAATCACAAAAGTATATAATAAATTGGGTGCAGACGAAAATATGCCAATAGAATCAAGAATTATATCTAATGCTGTAGAAAATGCACAAAAAAAGGTTGAAGGCAGAAACTTTACAATGAGAAAAAATGTCTTAAAATATGATGATGTAATGAATGTACAAAGAGAAATAATATATAAACAAAGAAGACAAGTACTAGATGGAGAAAATATAAGTGATAGCATACAAAAAATGATACATTCAGTTGCAGAAGAATTAGTACCATTATATGTAGAAGGCGAAGAACAAACTTTAAATATAGAATCACTTGACATAGAAATAAAGAAAATCTTTGGCATAGATATGCTAGAAGATTTAAAAGCAAATAAAAAAGATTATCATAAAGTAATAAATATTTTACAAGAAAAAGCACAAAAACATTATCACGAAAAAGAAGAAGAACTTGGTAATGGCGAAGAATTTAGAGAACTAGAAAGAGTTGTAATGCTTAAAGTAGTAGACGAAAAATGGATGGACCATATAGATGCAATGGATGAGCTAAAAAACGGAATAGGACTTCGTGCTTATGGACAACAAGACCCTGTAGTTAAATACAGAGTTGAAGGTATGGATATGTTTGAAGAAATGGTAGCAAACATAAAAATAGATGTAGTAAAATTACTTATGAATATACGTAAAAGAGAAGGCGGAGTTAAAAGAGCAGAAACTGCTAAAATAACAGGAGCAGCATTAGAAGCAATACACAGTGTAGACAATGGACAAAGAATGGAAAATGGCGAAAAACCAAACAGAACAGTAGTAAATGAAGGACCAAAAGTAGGCAGAAATGACCTTTGCCCATGTGGGTCAGGTAAGAAATACAAGAATTGTTGTGGTAAATAGCCCATAAAATAAGGGTTTATGGTAAATTATAAAACTAAAAATTTGTAATCTGTCATCCATTTGTCATCCAAAAATAAAAAAGGATGACAAAACATTAGATGATAAATGATGAGTTAACATTTTATATGCTAACTCATTTTTATTTGCCTATATGTTATGGAGGGATTATTATGATAAACATTAGAAAAAGAGGAAATGTATATCAATATGCATTTGAAGCAGCAAAAGTTAATGGAAAAAGAAGACAAATTACTAAATCAGGTTTTAAAACAAAAGCAGAAGCAGAAAAAGCCGGTATTAAAGCATATAACGAATATAATAATACTGGGCATTCTTTTACACCACAAACAATGTCATATAGTGATTATTTAGATTATTGGATGAAACAACATTGTGAAATTAATTTAAAATATCATACAATAGAAGCGTATAAGAATATAATAAAAAATCACATTAAACCAAGATTAGGGCATTATAGATTATCACAAATAACTACTTCTACCTTACAAGAGTTTATTAACAATACTTATGTAGAATATAGTTTTTCAAAAAATTTTATGAAAAACATATTAAAGGTATTAAAAACATCATTTTCTTATGCTACTGATGTTGTTGGGTTTGTTAAAATAAATCCATCACTTAAAGTAAGATTACCTAAATATGATATTCCTGATAGTGATCCAGCACATATTTTTACCAAAGAAGAAATAAATATGATTTTAAAAAGATTTGAAAAAAATCATTGTGCATATTATGCTTTTTTGACTGCTTATTATACTGGATTAAGAGTTTCAGAAGTATTTGCTCTAACTTGGGATGATATTGATTTTGAAAAGAAGACATTAACTGTAAATAAAAATATTTTAAAGAAAAATCAGGCAAGTGCAACACACGGAAGACATATAAGCGGTAAAGCAACTACAATGTGGTTTTTTGGAACGTGTAAAACTAAAAGTAGTTATAGAACTATTTCAATCGGAGATACTTTAATTAGTGCTTTAAAAGATTATAAGGAAGAACAAGAAAAATGGAAAAAAGAATATGGAGATTTTTATATGAATCATTATGCTAAAACTGTTAAAAATCCATATACTAATAAAGATGAGATAAAGATAATAAATGCATATAAAGAAATTCCTGTT
Organism: uncultured Clostridia bacterium; assembly: GCA_944386375.1. Lineage (GTDB taxonomy): Bacteria > Bacillota > Clostridia > TANB77 > CAG-508 > CAG-269. The sequence goes on along the minus strand of CALXAW010000031.1, from coordinate 381 downwards.
ATGTACCCAGAAGTGCATTTTGTATTTGTAAAAAATAATGGGGTTTTTGAAGGAACGGATACTTGCAAATATCCATTTAAAGTAATACACTATGAATTAGGAATAAATTGTAGGTTTCACGATTTCAGGGATACACACGCAACAAGGTTAATAGAGGCAGGTGCAGATGTTAAAGCCGTATCAAAAAGATTAGGACACAGTAATATAAGAACTACTTATGAGATTTATGTTAAAGTTACTACAAAAATGAATGATGATGTTGTAGAAAAGTTTGAACAGGTAGCAAATTTGAATTTGGAGGAATAAAAATGAAAAAAGTTAAAATTAAATATAATAAAGAGGAATTAAATTTAATAATTATTGCTTTGAATGAGTTTAGAA
>CALXAW010000030.1 GCA_944386375.1 uncultured Clostridia bacterium | reverse complement strand
GGAAAGTATTACAGCAGTAAATGATGGTATGTGTAAATTTAAAGGGAATATTTTATTTACATCACATGACCATCAGCTAACTCAAACTGTAGCAAATAGAATAATAGATATTAAAGCAGATGGAAAAGTAATAGACAAAGAAGTTACATATAATGAATATTTAGGCATGGAATAAGGAGTAGAATATATCTACTCTTTAAAATATTAAATTGGGTTTGACTAATTGGTATTAAGATTGTTATAATAGGTTTTAGCTAGAGTAGATAGTATTATATATGCCAAGAAAGGAAGATTTAATTGGATAAAATAATAAAAACAATTTCAGAAGAATTAAATATAAAGCCAGCACAAGTTGAAGCTACAATAAAATTAATAGATGAAGGAAATACAATACCATTTATAGCACGTTATAGAAAAGAAGTTACTGGTGGTTTAAGTGACGAGCTTTTACGTGATTTTGGAGATAGATTACAATATCTACGTAATCTAGAAAAAAGAAAAGAAGAAGTAATTAATTCTATAGATGAACAAGGAAAGCTAACAGACGAAATATTGCAAGCCGTAGGCATTGCAAAAACACTTGCAGAGGTAGAAGATATATATAGACCATATAAACAAAAAAAGAAAACAAGAGCAACAGTTGCAAAAGCAAAAGGTTTAGAACCATTAGCAAATATTATAATAGAGCAAACAGAAAAAACACCTATAGAAGAAATTGCAAAAGAGTATATAAATATAGATATATTGCCAGAAGAAGATAAAAACAATAAAGATAAAGTTGTTGCAACTGCCGAAGATGCGATACAAGGTGCATTAGATATAATTGCAGAAGATATTTCAGATAATGCAGAGTATAGAAAAATAATTAAAAAAATCTGCTATAGAGAAGGTATTATAAATACAAGGGCAGCAAAAGAAGAAGAAAAGTCAAATTACGAAATGTATTATGACTATAATGAATTAATTAGAAAAATACCAAGCCATAGAATTTTAGCAATAAATAGAGGAGAAAAAGAGGATTTTATAAAAGTAAAATTAGAAAAACCTGTAGATAAAATCTTTTATAGAATAGAAAAAGATATAATAAAAGGTGAAACACAATTTACTCAAATGTTAAAAGATACAATACAAGATAGTTTTACAAGATTAATAGAACCATCAATAGATAGAGAAATACGCTCTGATTTAACAGAAAAGGCAGAAGAAAAGGCAATAAAAGTTTTTGGTAAAAATGCAAAACAATTACTTTTAGGTGCACCTATAAAAGGTAAAACAGTAATGGGATTTGACCCAGCATATAGAACAGGTTGTAAAATAGCAGTAATAGACGAAACTGGAAAAGTATTAGACACAAGTACTGTATATCCAACAGAACCTCAAAATGATGTAGAGGGTGCTAAAAAAGAACTATTAAAATTGATTAAAAAAGATGATATAGATATGATAGCAATAGGGAATGGTACAGCTTCTAGAGAGTCTGAGATGTTTGTTGCAGATATGATAAAAGAAGCAAATAGACCTGTAAATTATGTAATTGTAAGTGAGGCAGGAGCATCTGTATATTCTGCTTCTAAACTTGCAACAGAAGAATATCCAGATATAAATGTTTCTATAAGAGGTGCAATTTCTATTGCAAGGCGTTTGCAAGACCCACTAGCAGAGCTTGTTAAAATTGATCCAAAGGCAATAGGTGTAGGACAATATCAACATGATGTAAATCAAAAAAGATTGGCAGAAAGTTTAACAGGTGTTGTAGAAGATAGTGTTAATAAAGTAGGTGTAGATGTAAATACTGCGACTCCATCACTTCTTTCGTATATAGCTGGTATTAATAAAACAATAGCTAAAAATATTGTAAAATATAGAGATGAAAATGGAAAATTAAAAAATAGAAAAGAATTATTAAAAGTTCCAAAGTTAGGTAAAGTTGCATTTGAACAATGTGCAGGCTTTTTAAGAATAATAGATGGAGATAATCCACTAGAAATAACAGCAGTACACCCAGAAAGTTATGAGCAAACAGAAAAATTACTAAATAAATTAGGATTTGTTAAAGAAGATTTAAAAGATAAAGAAAAATTAGAAGATTTACGTACAAAACTAAAATTAGTTGATGTTAAAAAAATGGCACAAGAGCTAGAAATAGGCGAAATGACTTTAGCAGATATTGTAGAAGAACTTTCTAAACCAGGTAGAGACCCACGTGAAGATATGCCAAAACCAGTACTAAGAAGTGATGTACTAAAATTAGAAGATTTAAAAGAAGGTATGGTTTTAACAGGTACAGTAAGAAATGTAATAGATTTTGGTGCATTTGTAGATATTGGCGTAAAAAATGATGGGTTAGTACATATTTCTGAGATGAGCGATAAATACATAAAAGACCCTTCAGAAGTTGTTTCTGTAGGTGATGTTGTTAAAGTTAAAGTAATAAAAATAGACCAAGACAGAAAGAAAGTTGCATTATCAATGAAAGGAACAAATCGGAAAGCCATTGTATTAACAGCATTTAAAACTTTTTCGTTGGCTTTCCGTAAATTTGTTCAAGCGCCAAATTTTATGAAATAAAATTTGTGTGCAATGTTGGAGCATAGCGACTTTTATACTAATCAGAAAGTATGACTTTCTGATTAGTATAACATAACAAAAGCCCCTATTAAGAGGCTTTTGTTATGTTAAAAATTTTCTTTTATTGCATCTCCATTATTGTCATCATTTATTTCTATTTCAGGTTCATTTTGTTTCTTACCTGCAAGGTATTCGTAGAAAATAGCTTGTGTTATAACAATATATGGTAATACCCATAAATAACCAAGTCCAAATGCAATTACAGATAAAATCATCCAACCTATAAATGAAAGACATAACCAGAAGAATTGACCTCTGTGGCCTTGCATTAATCTAGCACTTTCTTCAACAGCTTGTTTTGGTAATAAATCTTGTCTGTCATTTAATACAAAGTAAGAAAGAGCATATAAGAAATATTTAACAGTCATATATACCATAGCTATAACTAAAAGTACAGTACCTATTATTGATATAATAGAGCCTGTTGGAGAAATGCTGTCAGATGTAACTGTCATAGCACTGTAAAGTGACATTCCTGCACCTACAAATACCAATATATAAGCGACTACAACTAGTAAAAATGGAACAAGCAGTTTTACAAAGATCCATAATGATGTTTTCCACGCTCTAGCAAAAGAGTTAAAACCATTTGTAAAAAACTCTGTATATGTAGTTTCTTCTCCATTTTTAATTTTTACATAAGTAACTATCATACCATAAGATAATGGTAGTGTAATAACTGTAAGAATGATAGGACCAACTACTGGAATAAGTGCTAAAACAAATTCTAAAACTATAATTAAAATAGCATAAATTAAAGTTGTTAAAGCAACTTTTCCCCATTTACCAGCAAGTGCTTTACGAGCTTGTGCTCTAAATTCTGAAGCAGTCATATAAAAACACCTCCTTTATTTAAAATAAACTATATTAATATATATTATAATATATATTTAATATCACTATTTGTATTTTTCTTGAATTGCTTTTATTTCGTCAATGTGATTTTCTAAAATATCTAAAAATACATCGGTTAATTTTGGGTCAAATTGTGTTCCTTTGTTATTTCTAAACTCTTCTTTTATTCTATCTAAAGATAAACTATCTCTGTAGCTTCTTCTAGAAGACATAGCATCAAAACTATCTGCAACAGCCATAATGCGCGCTAGATAAGGGATGTCTTCACCTTTTAATTTTGATGGATACCCATTTCCATCATATTTTTCGTGATGGTGTTTTACAATAGGTATAATATCTTTAAAAATAGTTGCATTAGATAAAATATGTACACCTATTGATGGGTGATTTTTTATTTCTGAATATTCGTCATCTGTAAGTCTAGTTTCTTTTTGTAAAATGGTATCAGGTACTCCTATTTTACCAATGTCATGGAATAAACCACCAATATGTAAAATACGGATGTCTTGTTCAGATAAATTTAGTTTTTTACCAATTAACACTGCAAATTCTGCAACTCTATCAGAATGACCACGAGTATATGAATCTTTTGCTTCAACAGTTTGACGCAAAGTTTGTATACTTTCCATATAGGCAGATTCTAGCTTTTCGTAAGTTTCAGAAAGTTCTTGGTTTATTTTTTTAATTTCGTTCATTTGCTCAATAGATTTAATTCCAGACTCTATTAGTAAAAGTAATTGGTCGAATTTATCACTTTTTTCACAATAGCCTTGTATCTCTAGTCTCCTAATAGTCTCAAGTGGTGGAGCTAAATCTTTATGACCTGTTAAAAGTAATATATATAATTCTTTGTTAAATTTTCTTATTTCCTCTACAACTTGGTCTCCATGGAATGGAGTCATAATAAAGTCTAAAATCATTAAATCAAAATGTTCATTTTTAACACGTTCTATTGCCTCAACAGGGTCTGTAATACCAACGAATTCGTAACCAGAACGTTTTAAAAATATTGAAAGAGAATCAATAATACCTTGCTCGTCATCAACGGCAATTATTTTATAATTTGAATTAGTAGTATTTGTTTGATTTTGAAATCTCTTTCTCATTGTTATCACCTCATTTATAAAATTATATTAATAAAAACGACAAAAATCAACATTTAATTTAAATTAATGGTAATATAATATAAAATGTTGTGCCTTCTCCTTTTTTTGTTTCAAAAGTAATATTTCCATTAAAGCGTGCCTTAATAGTAGAGTAAGACATATATAGACCAAGGCCTGTACCGTTTTTTCCTTTGGTAGTAACCATTTCTTTAAATAATTTGTCTTGTACATTTTGTGGTAAGCCACCCGCATAGTCTGTAATAGATATAACTAAGTTTTCACCTTCCTGTACAAATTTCATATCTATATTTTTATCTGTTTGACCATTATAAGCCTGAATAGAATTAGAAATCATATTATTAATAACTTGAACTAAGCTATTAACATCTCCACTTAAAGTTAATTCATTGTCTACACTTAAAGAAACATTTAAATATATAATTGCATTTTTTAGTTCATGTTTCATTAAAATATTAACACGTTTTATTAATTCTTCAACAGTAAATGCCATTTGTTCATCTGCAGATAGAGTAACGGCCTGACCTTTAACAGCAGTAATAACATCAGACATATATTCTGTATGTGTTTTTATTTTATCTGTCCAAGTAAACATGTCTTTTGCAATATCATGATGGTCTGCTGGTGTTACTTCTGGGTCGTCTATAGATGCATCATATTCTTTTATAAGGTCATTTAAACCTTCTGCTGCACCAGATATAGACATAATAGGTGTTTTTAAGTTATGTGCAATACCACCAATTAATTGACCAAGTGAAGCTAAACGTTCATTTTCCATAAGGGTTTCTTGGTTATCATGTATTTGGGTAATATTATTTTTAGTAAATTCTTGTATTTTATTATAATAATATGCTAAGTCACCAAATTCGTCATTAGAGGCAATTGGTAAAATAGTGTTATCATCAACATCTTGTGCTGTTACTATGTCTTTTAATCTATTTGTTGTTCTAATTAAATTATTAGACATATTTTTTGACCATACATAAAGTAAAATAGAAAATGCTATAATTACAACAACTATTAATTCGGCAAAATATATTAATAAATCAAAATCTATTACATGAAATTTAAAACCAATATACCAAGTGTTGCCATCGGTGTCTGTAAGTTGTAGAGCGTATAATTGTTCATCAGACTCGAATTTTTCATATAACATACCTGTGTTTTTGTCATAAAAATAATCACGATATTTTAGGACAAAGTCACTTATACTACCATTGGGGTCAGACACATAAATTTCGTCATTTGGATTTATTATAAAATAATAATCTTCTTCATTTTCTTTAGGTATTTCATTTAATATTGTTTTTAAAGCATCTTCATTTACTTCAAATTGGTTTATATTTTTACTATCTAAATATGCTTTATAATAATTGGCAGTAGTTAAACCTTCTTGTTCTACTACTTTAGAGTATCCAATTAAAGATATAACAATTAAAACAACAGCAATAAATGGAACAACTTGTAATAATAAGTTTTGTGAGTTTGTTATTCTATACCCTACATTTTTTTCGTATTTATCTGTTACCTCATATGTTGTCATTATTACACCATAAAGTATTTTTTGTGTACCTACAAGCATTGCAATAGAAACAACAGAGGCAATTGCTATAATCATAAGCGTAAATTTAAGTATTGCAAAAGCAGATGCAAGCATAATAAAATTAAAAAATATTCCAATAGAAACTATTAATATCATTTGAAAAATAGAAACTTTGTAAGGTATATTTATACAAGTTTTTCTTATTTCATATATTTCGTTATAAGATATTTTTTCTTTTCTATAATATTTATTTAAATATTTATAAATTTTGCCCATTAACAGTTTAAATGATACTAAATGAGCTGTTATACCTAAGGCAAAAACTACCATATATTGCTCTATATGTGTAAAAGGCAAAACCTCTTTTTGAAATGCTAAGTTTTCAGAATTGGGTGGAAAGCCTTGTACAAGTGGCATAATATAATATGTTAAAAGTACAGTTATAAAATCTACAATTATTACTAAAAACCTAAACTTCCACTTAAAAGCACGAACTTCTTTTGTGTTTTTCATGTAAATCTCACTTACCTTTCATCATTTGAATGTCTTATTCAAACATCAATAAAACATTAATAATTTTATTTATATAATTTAAATCAATATTTCCCCAAGTTAAGCCTAAAGACTCTAATTTATCTAATGTAATTTTTTGAGAATATGTATTTAAATTATTGCTCATTATATATTCTTTTGTATATTCGTCTGTATTTTTACTAAGTTCTTCTACAAATGTTTTAAAATCTGTATCTAGTATATTATAATTTGAGTATTTAAGTAAAGTCTTAAATTCAAAAATAGAAATTTCTTTATTACTTAAAATATGATATATAGAATTAGTTGGAGAATCTGTTAAAATTCCCATAATCATTTTAGCACATTCGTCAACTGGGCTAAATTCAATATTTAAGCCATTAAGTTCTTTTGCAATAACACCAGATTTAATTATAGAGTTTAATGCAGATAAAAATACATTTTGTGAAAAGTTTTCTTGAAACTTACCATCACAATATCTAGGCATTATATTTCCGAGCCTAAATATAATTGCATTTAATTTTAATTTATTTGTTGCGATTAAAATATTTTTTTCTGCCTCAAACTTACTTACCAAATAAGGATTGTTATTAAATGTTTGACCTATATATAAGCTGTTTTCGTCAAAAATTTTATTTATGGTATTTTCATTACTAAAACCAGCAATAGATAATGTAGAAACATGTGCTAAAGATATTTTATCTTGGCAAAATTCTATTAGGTTATTTACACTTGTAACATTATCTTTTCTAATTTGCAAAGGTTTAACAAAATGTTTTACATTAGCAGCAGAGTTAACCACAGTTGTCACTTCTTGTTGTAGTTTATAATATGTTTTTTTGTCTAAACCAAGAAAAGGTTTAGTAGTATCTCCATTTAAAATTTCTACCTTACTATTAATTAGGTTTAATATATGTGGGTCAGAGTTAAAGTAAAATTGTATCATTTTATTTAACCTTTTTTGACCTGGTAAATTTATTTTATTTCTAATAATGCAATAAATTTTTTTAACATTAGGGTGTAAAAGCAAATCATGGAAAATGTGTATACCTAAAAAGCCTGTAACTCCAGTCATTAAAACAGTATCTAAATTAAACTTATTAACATTATTAGAAATTGTAGCCATATCTAGGTTAGTTAAGTCTGGTGTGACTTCATATGAATTATTAGTATCTAATAAATTAGCTAAGTCTCTAATATTTGGGTTATTGTATAAATCTTGTATACTTATTTGTTTATTATCAATAGCAGTGTAAATAGCAGTAAGTGTTAAAGAGTCTATACCTAAGTCATCCATAAAGTCGTCTGTAATAGAAAAATCTTGATTGTCTACAAAAGTGCTAATAATGTCATACAACTCTTTTTCTTTTTTGGTTTTTGGTGGTATAATTTTGTTTTTATGTTCTTGCATGTACTTTTCAGCAAGTTTTTTTAGTTCTGTTCTATTAATTTTTCCAGAAGAATTACGTGGAAATTCTTCTATTTGTATAATTTTTTTAGGTCTCATATAAAAAGAAATATTATTATTTATATGTTTTTTTATACTGTTTAAAGAAATTAGTTGCTCTTTACATTTTATAAATAAAACAATAATTTTAGTGTTTTGAAACGGTATTGCAACAGGGCATATCTCAAATTCATTTCCTAAAGTTTTAGAAATTTTCTTTTCTACTTCATTTAAAGCAACTAAATAGCCACCATTAATTTTAACAACATCATCTGTTCTACCCATAAATTCTAATTCAAGATGTTTGTTAATTTTAGCAACATCACCAGTTTTATATGCTAAAACTTCTTTATTTAATAAAGGATTATATAATTTTATAAAACGCTTGTTAGTTTGTTCTGGTAAGTTTAAGTAACCTTTAGCAATATTTTGTATAGAGTTTTCGTCTTCATAAACTATAAGTTCACCTTCGGTTTCAATAGGCATAAATTCGTCAAATTTATTTATAATTGCAAGTCTTGAACCATAAATTGGTTTACCAATACTTGTATAATTATTTTTTATTTCGTATAAGCTTACAACTTTATATGTAGTAAACATTGTAGTTTCGGTAGGACCATAAAGGTTTAAAACTTTTAAATTTGCATATTTAGAAAGCAAATTTTCTATTATATATGGTTTTAAAACTTCACCACCAGTTCCTAAAATTTTTAGGCTACTTAAATCTGCATTTAATAGTTCGTCTTGCATTGCAATATGTTCAATCCATTTAGGTATAAGAAAAGACCTTGTAACTTTTTGCTCTTCCATTATTTTTATTACTTTTTCTGGGTTTAACTCATCTTCTTTTGGTACTAAAACAAGTTTACCACCAAATAGTAATGCAGTATAAATGTCAATTCCAGAAGCATCAAAAGAATATTTTAAAAGCGAAATAGAAATATCTTTATCTGTAGCTTTTAAAACAAAGTCATTTTCAATAGATTCTTTTAATGTGCTAATATTTTTATGTGTTACCATTGTTCCTTTAGGGTTACCTGTAGATCCAGAAGTATATATAATATAAGCAACAGTATTTGGTGTTATATTGCAATATACATCAGAAATATTATGTAATAAATCAATTTTGTTAACATCTACAACAGTGCAAGTTATAGGAAGGTGAGCATCATAATTGTTATGTGTTAATATACACTGTGGATTACAGTCATTTAAAATATATGTTATTCTATCTTTGTTTTCGTCAGGTAAAATTGGCACATATGAACAACCTAATTTTAATATTGCAAACATAGAGATTATCATTTCTATGCTTTTATCAAATAATAAAGCAATAGGTTTATTTGGTTCTATTCCAATACTAACTAAATAATTGGCTAAACTGTTTATTTTTTTATTTAAGTCTAAATAAGTTATTTTATTATTTCCACATACAATTGCAATATTGTTAGGATATGTATTTACAATGTTATTAAAAATATCTATAACAGTTAAATTATTTTTTTGTATATTACCTGTGTTATTAAATGTATTTAATGATTCTATATCATAGTCTGTAAATGGCATTAATTTGCGAGTTTCTGTAATACCATTATTTATAACTTGCATAATAAGGCTTAAAATTATTTTATTTGTTTTTTCTATTTCGTCTTTACTAAAACATGAATGCAAATAATCATAAAATAATACTTTATAATTATTTAAAGTAGAAACATGTATTGTAAGAGGTTGTGTTTGTTCACCAGAAAAAAACCATGAACATACACCAGAGTCATGTGTAGATGTAACATTAGTTAATTTATTAATTTGGTAAGAAAAGCCTATATCATATAGTCTGTTAGTATTACCTGCATATTCGTTATATATTTTTTGAATTTTATAATATGGAAAGCCAGAATGTTTGTATAGTGCTAGGTTAGAGGCTCCAATAGTTTTGCATAAATTGATAAAGTCGGTCTCTTTTTGCACATTAATATTAAGTGGTAAATTTGAAACATACAAACCTGTAGCTTCAAATTCTCCCGCTCTTTTTTGCCTATTTAAAAAAGGCGTGCCTATTACTATACTTTCTTGATTAAATAATTTGTTAAAATATATTGCTATAATTCCTAAGAAAAAGGAATATTCTGTTATGCTATTTAAAGAACAAAATTGCGAAATTTTATCAAATAAATCATTGTCTAAAACATATTCGTATCTTGTTGCTTTTGTTTCGAACATGTCAAAATTATTAAATACTTTTGTAGATGATATATTTTTTACATAGTCTGTCCAAAATTCTAAATCTGAATCGTATTTTTTAGAATTTAAGTATTTATTTTCGCGTTCTATTAAACCAAGATAACTTGGCTTTTTTAAATCTGCTAGATTTTCATTATTTTCTATTTTGGTATATATATCTTTAATTTGCTCTGCAATTTGTGTCATGCCCCAAGCATCTGATATTATGTGATGTACTTTATGAAATACAAAAGAACAACTTGGTGTTAAAACAATTGTGAAATTAAAAGTGTTTTTTAATGTGATTTTTAGTTTTTTATAATCTTCTATAAAATTTGTTAAATCATCTTGGTTTAATTTTACTACTGGGGTTTTAACAGGCAAATATTCTTCTATATATTGCACAATTTTCCCATCTTTTTCTATAAATTTTAGACGCAAGGAATCATTTATTTCTATAATTTTATTTAATGTTTTATTAAGTATTTGCTCATCTAAATTACCATCTAGTTTGAGAACTGTTGTAATATAGTTAATTGGGCTCCCTTCGTCTATTATTTGTTCCACTTGATATATGTTTTTTTGTGGATTTGTTAAATTATAAACATCCTTTTTTAACATTTTAAATTCACCTTTATTTAAAAATATTACATACTTTTATCAAATTATACATATAATCTACAAAAAAATCAAATAATTTACAAAAAATTATGCTTAAAGTTAACAAAAGATAAAAATATTATATTTTATCTTTTTAGTAAGATATAAAAGTAAGTAATAAGTAAAAAATACAAGTTTTTTTGTTTATTTTTCCAAGAAGTGGACAATATAATTTTAGGAGAGTGATATTTTGAAAAAAAGAAAAACAAAGGGTAAAAAAATATTTGTAATTGCAATATTATTAATGTTATTATGGGTTTTAGGTATATATATGTATATTACATATGATAACATAAAAGTAGACACAAATTACCAAGCTACAAAAGTACAATCCACAAATGTGGTACAAACTGTGGAAACTGCAGAAGAAAATAGTAAAAAAGTTGCAGATATGTTGCAAGAAGTAACAGAAAGTGTGGTAGGAATATCAAAACTAAAAAATGCAGGAAATACTATATTTTCAACTAGTAGTGAAGAAGAACTTGGTTTAGGAACAGGAATTATAGTGTCAGAAAAAGGCTATATACTAAGCAATAGCCATGTTACAGGAGAAAAATATAGTGTGTGTTATGTAACACTAGAAAATGGAACAACACATAATGGTACAGTAGTATGGTCAGATAGTAACTTAGATTTATCAATAACAAAAATAAATGCAAAAGGATTAAAAAGTGTAACACTTGGTAATTCTGATAATATTAGAGTAGGAGAAAGTGTGTATGCTATAGGGAACCCAATAGGATTTGAATTTAGAAGAACTGTTACATCTGGAATAATAAGTGCAATAAATAGAACAATAAAAATAGAAGAAGAAAATTCTGTGTCATATATGTCAGACCTAATACAAACAGATGCAACAATAAATCCAGGAAATAGCGGGGGGCCACTTATTTTAAGTAATGGAGAAGTTATAGGAATAAATACAGTAAAAATAAGTTCAGCAGAAGGAATAGGTTTTGCAGTTCCAATAAATATAATAAAAACAATAATACAAAGTTATGAGCAAACAGATAATTTTCAAGAAGCAACTATTGGTATTTCGGCATATGACAAAGAAGTAATACCATATTTATCTGCAGGTGCAACAAATTTTGAAAATGGAATATATGTAGCACAAATAACACCAAATGGACCAGCAAGCAAAACAGAACTAAAAGAAGGAGATATAATAAGAACAATAGATGGTATAGAACTAAATACCATGAATGACCTAAGAGAATATATTTATACAAAGAAACCAGGAGATGTAGTAACATTAAATATAAGTAGAGGAAAAGTAACAAAAGAAATCGCAGTAACACTTGGTTAAATTTCTTGACAAATTAAATATTGTAAATTAACATAGAATAAAGAAAATAAGGAATGTGATATAATGAAAAAGAAAATAGTAATAATAGCAGGAATATCAATATTAGTTGTAATTATAGTAATAAGTATAATACTTGTTATATTAAATAATGTAAAAGAGGAAGAAGTAACTCCAACAGCAATAGAAAATACTATTATAGAAGAAAAAGAAGAGCCACTTGTAGTAGGGTTAGATAGAGAAGAAAATGTAGTAGAAGAAGAAAAGGTAGAAGTACCACAAAAAACACCAGCAGAGCTAACACAAGAAATATACAACATAAATGGACCTATAGGAACATTGGTTATTCCAAAAACAGGTGTAAATACACAGATTTATAGTAATGTAACAGTAGATAAAATGGAAGAAATGCCTTGCTTTTTATATACAACAGGAGGGTTAAATCAAGTAGGTAACACATTATTTGTTGGACATAATAGAGAAAATGGAACACTATTTTCTGATAATAATAAATTAGAAGAAGGTGACGAATTTTATTTTACAGATTTAAATGGAACAGAACTAAAATATGTAGTATATTCTAAATTTACTACAACAGACAGTGATATGTCTTTTGTACAAACACAAACAGAAAAACCTGTTATAGCACTTTCTTGTTGTCTAACAGCAAGTGATACTAATATGAGAACAATAATTATGGGAAGAGCAGAATAATATAATGTATAAAATTTCCACAACTTGCAAACAATATGTGTAAAACACACATGCAAGGAGTGGAATTTTTTTGAGAGCATATAAATTCTTAAATATACAAGGAGCGGTACTAAATAAAGCACAACTAGAAAGTTACTTAGAAAAAATATCAACAAATCATAATCTAAAAGTAAAATCAGACAAAGAAACATATCCAATAC
>CALXAW010000029.1 GCA_944386375.1 uncultured Clostridia bacterium | reverse complement strand
TACAATATAAAATATTATCAATAAAAAAATAAAAAACATTAAAGAGGGTTCTCATTTTAGAAACCCTCTTATTTATAATGTTAGGTAGGAGAAGAATATGGCAAAAAAAATAATAAAAAACGAAGATGCACAAACAGCAACAAGAATATTTACAGATAGAGTAGAACCACGCCAAGCATTTTGGAAAAAATATAATAAATTAGAATCAAATATACAAAACATAGAAGACATATACATAATAGCATATTATGGAATAGGTGGAATAGGAAAAAGTGCACTTTTAAAAAAGCTATCAGAAGAAATGGAAGAAAAGGGAGTACAAAACACATTATTTGATTTTGAAACATCACAAGAGCCACAAAAAATAATGTATTTAATAAAAAACAAACTAGAAAGAAAATACGAATTCAACTTTCCAAAATTTGACTTAGCAATATATACATATGCGATAAAAATAGGACAAGATGCAAACAAGCCAGAGGTAAAATCAATAATAGAGCAAAGTAGAACACTAAGCCTTATTACAGAGGCAATAGGAGAATTACCAACAATAGGCCTATTTTCTAAACTAGTAAAATATGCAGACTCAGGTATAGCAATTTTAAAAACATATACAGACAAAAGTTATAAACAATTTTTAGAAGAGCTAGAAAACAAAACAGAAGCAGAAATACTAGAAGAATTGCCAAAATATTTTTCACAAGACTTAACACAAAATATATCAAAAACAAATAAACCATTAGTAATATTATTAGACACATATGAAAAAATGATAAACGAAATTAGCAATGACGGTTATGTGCTAATGAAAGATATGTGGCTTAGAGGAGACAATGGCATAATATTACGCACTCCAGGAGTATTATGGGTAATAGCAGGAAGAGAAAAACTAAAATGGGGAGAAAATGACCAAGACTGGGAAGAAACAATAGAACAACATAGGTTAGGAGACCTTGCATTTAGTGATGCAGACGAATTTTTACAAAAAGCAGGAATTGTAGAAAACAAATTAAGAGAACAAATATATAAACTAACAAACGGAACACCAGTATATTTAGATCTATGTGTAAGCACATATGAAGACTTAAAAAGAAAAAACGAACCAATAACAATAGACAAATTTGGCGAAACTAAAGAAGAACTAGTAGAAAGATATGTTAGGTACATGGACAATCAAACAAGAGAAATAGTATATATGCTAGCACAATTAGGGAATTGGAATGACAACATAATATATGAAATAGGAAAAGAAGTAGTACCAACATTTTCAATAGAAAAATACGAAACAATAAAACAAATGTCATTTATATATGAAAATAATGGAGAATATTATATACACAAAACAATAGAAAATGTATTAAAAAGAAAATGTCCCAGGATTATAATAAAAAAAGACTCAGAAATTTTAAGCAAATACCTAAAAGAAAAAATAATAAAAGAAAAAGAACAAAATAAATATTCACTAGAAGTATATGGGTATAGAAGAAAATTATATACTGTAATTTCAAATCTAGTAGAAGAAAACAATATTGAGCAAATAACAAAACAAATGGAAGAAATAGAAAACATAATTGCAAATCCACCAATAACAGTTAAAGAAGAAATAAAACATACTTTATATAAAAACAAATACGGAGAAAAAGACGAACGCACATTAAGGGCAAAACTAGATTTAATAAAATATTTAAAAGGCTTAAAACTACGTACAGAAGCAAATAAGCTAGCAATATATACATATCAAACAAGTTTAGAAAAATACGGAAAAGAAAGCGAACTAACAATAGATGCAAAACTATGGTATTTAATGACAGTATCAGACATAGTAGAATACGAATCAGACTCTGGAGAATACGAATATGTAGAAGAAAAGCACAAAAAATATTTAGATATGGCAAAAGAAACATATCAGCAATGTTTAAATAAATTTGGCAGAAACAATAAACGCACAATAAAAGCACTATATATGTGGCTTTTATTTGAGCCAGATGATGATACATTTTTTAATATAACAATGGAAATATATAAATCATGTAAAGACACATTAGGAGAAACAAACAGATTTAAAATAGAAAAAATATTAAATACCGAAAACCATTGGTATATACCATTTAAAGAATGTGAAAGAAAACTACAAGAAGAGATATAGAAAACTTATATTAAATATGATATAGTAAATAAAAAAAGAGGTAAAAATGGTAGAAAAAATAAAGCAAATTATAAATACAAAAACACTTTTTATAGCACTTTCTATATTATTTGCAATACCATCAATAATATATTTAATCCAAAATAAAAGTATTGTAAATTTTGAAAGTTCATATCAATTTTTATTAACAAATAGCATAAGTAGAATAGATCACACAATAGTATTTTTTATATTATTTATAGGTATTACAATACTATATTTTGGAATTATAAAAAAACATAAAGAACTATTTAAAAACATAAAAAACATAATAATATTTGTAGCAATAATAACAGTGTTATTTGCAATAATATTACCATTTACAAGCTCAGACATATTTTATTACATAGGAGTAGGCTGGCTAGACAGTAGCTACAACCAAAACCCATATTATACAAGTATGAGCCAATATATGGAGCAAAACGAACAAGCACAAAAAGACACAATGCTATTAAAAGGAGGAGACTACTGGGGAGAACAAACAGTAGTATATGGACCAATATGGCAACTATTTTGTAAAACATTTGCATGGTTATCAACAGGAAATATAGACATAGCATTTTTTATATTTAAGTTAGCAGCAATATTAATACATATTGCAAATACATATTTAATATACAAAATAACAAGAAAAAAAGTATTTCCAATAATATATGGGCTAAACCCATTTATATTATTAGAAGCAATAGCAAATTTACACAATGATTTATACATAATATTTTTTATGTTAGCTAGTATATATTTTCTATTACGCAAAAAAAACATATTATTATCAGTAATAATTTTAGCAATAGCAACATGTATAAAATATTTTACAATACTATTATTACCATTTATATTAATATATTATTTTAGAAAAGAAAAAAGCCTTGCCAAAAGATTTATAAACTGCATAAAATATGCACTAATATTTATAGTAATTTTAATAATACCATATATAGTATATATACAAGATGTAAGCATTCTAAAAGGAATAGCAGACCAACAAGGCAAATACACAAAATCAATACAAACAGTAATGATGTTAAATGGATTTGAGCAATTTGAACAATTACAAAAAATGCTAATAATAGGTTTTGCATTTTTATGTATAATAGTAGGAATAAATGCAATAACAAAAAAACAAATAACACTAAACTTTTTAATAAAAAGATATAATTACCTATTATACATATTTATGTTTATATTAATAACAAACTTTCAGCCATGGTATTTAATGTGGCTATTTCCAACAATGATGTTACAAAACGCAACAGCACTAAAGCAAATAATAGGAATATCAATAACAAGCCAAATAGCCAATTGCACATTCTTAGCACATGGCGAAAACTTTAAATATAGCGAACAATTTGTAATAATAATGGCTGTAGGAATACTAATTTCGGTAATATATAGTCTAAAAAACAAAGGAGTGAATTTTTTTGAAAGAACAGTTAATAGTAATAGATGGAAATAATATTTTAAACAGAGCATTTTACGGAATAATGGGCAATAAAATGCTTATGACAAATGACGGAACATATACAAATGCAGTATATGGATTTTTAGCAATATTATTTAAAATATTAGAAGAAAAAAAACCAGACTATTTAGTAGTAACATTTGACTTAAAAGCACCTACAGCAAGACATAAAATGTACGAAGGTTATAAAGCAAACAGAAAAGGAATGCCAGACGAACTAGCACAGCAAATGCCAATAATAAAAGAAATATTAAAAGCAATGAACATAGACATAATAGAAAAAGAAGGGTATGAAGCAGACGACATAATGGGAACACTATCACGCTTTGGCGAAAAGCAAGGCTTAGATGTAACAATAGTATCTGGAGACAGAGACACATTTCAGCTTGCAACAGACAATACCACAATAAAAATACCAAGAACAAAAATGGGTAAAACAGAAACAGAAGACTTTGATAGACAAAAAGTAATAGACACATATGGAGTAGAACCAAAACAATTAATAGAAGTAAAAGGCTTGCAAGGAGACACATCAGACAATATACCAGGAATACCAGGAATAGGAGAAAAAACAGCACTTTCATTAATAAAAAAATATAAAACAATAGATAATTTATACAAACAAATAGAAGAAAACAAAGACGACCTAAAAGGAAAACAAAGAGAAAAAATAATACAAAACAAAGAATTAGCATATTTATCAAAAGAACTTGGAACAATTAATACAAAAGTACCAATAGAAGATACCTTAAAAGACTTTAAAGTAGAAGAATGGGATAGAGAAAAGGTCTTAGAAATATTTAAAAGATTAAACTTTAAAAGATACATAGAACGCTTTAACCTAACAGAAGAAAAGCAAGAAAATAAAACACTAGAAGACTTATTTAAAATAATAGAAATACAACAAATAGACGAAACCTTAAAAATAATAAAACAACAAAAGAAAATATATTATTATATAACAACAAAACAAACCAATAACCCAAATGATATAATAAAAGAAGAAATAAATGCAATATACATATATAATAACGAAAAAAATGAGATATATTATATAACAAATAAAAACGAAAGACTAAAAGAATTTTTAAAAAATATATTTGAAGAAAATGCCATTGAAAAGTACGGTTTTAACCTAACACATGACTATATTTTATTAAAACAAATAGATATAACAATGGAAAACTTAAAATATGATGCACAAGTTGCAGCATATATATTAAATTCTACAAAAAGCAAATACACAATAGAAGAATTAGCAGAAGAATACCTAAACCTAGACATAGCACAATACATAGAAGAAGAAAAACAAGAACAAATAAACTTATTTGAAGCAGAGCAAGCAGAAGAAAAAACACAAAACACAGAAAAAAACACAGGAGCAATATATTCGTATTGTATACAAAAACTATATAATATTACAACACAAAAATTAGAAGAAATAAATGCATTAAAATTATTTAACAATATAGACATGCCAACAGTAGAAGTATTATCTAATATGCAATGGAATGGAATGTATTTAAGTGTAGACGAACTAGACAAATATGGAGACGAAATAAAACAAAAAATAGAAAAACTAACACAAGAAATATATGAACTTTGTGGAGAAGAATTTAACATAAATTCTCCAAAACAATTAGGAGAAATACTATTCGAAAAATTAAAATTACCAGTATTAAAAAAGACCAAAAGTGGGTATTCAACAGATGTAGAAGTACTAGAAAAACTAAAACCAGAGCATCCAGTTATAGAAAAAATATTAGAATACAGGCAAGTAATGAAATTAAATTCTACATATGTAGAAGGGCTAAAACCATATATAAACCAACAAACAAAAAGAATACACTCATTTTTCCATCAAACAATAACAGCAACAGGAAGAATAAGTTCAACAGAGCCAAACCTACAAAACATACCAACAAGAGACGAGCTAGGAAAAAGGCTAAGAAAGGTATTTAAACCTGCAGATGGGTATGTATATATAGATGCAGACTATTCACAAATAGAATTAAGAGTATTAGCACATATATCTGGAGACGAAAACATGACACAAGCATTTAAAGATGGCGAAGATATACACAAACAAGCAGCATCAAAAGTATTTGGCGTACCAATAGAAAATGTAACAAAACAACAAAGAAGTAATGCAAAAGCAGTAAACTTTGGAATAGTATATGGAATAAGTGACTATGGTTTAGGAGTACAACTAGGAATAAGTAGAAGAGAAGCAAAAAAATATATAAATCAATACCTAGAAAAATATTCTGGAATAAAAACATTTATGGACAACATAACAAAAGAAGCAGAAGAAAAAGGATATGTAGAAACACTATTTCATAGAAGAAGATATGTACCAGAACTAAAATCAAACAACTTTGTAGTACGAAACTTTGGAAAAAGAGTAGCAATGAACACACCAATACAAGGAACAGCAGCAGACATTATGAAAATTGCTATGATTAGTGTTTATAAAAAATTAAAAGAAAAAAATATGGGCTCTAAAATAGTACTTCAAGTACATGACGAAATGATAATAGAAGCAAAAAAAGAAGAAAAAGAAGAAGTAAAAGCAATTTTAAAACAATCAATGGAAACTGCAACAAAACTTAATGTACCACTAATAGCAGATGTATCAGAAGCACAAAATTGGTATGATGCACACTAAAGGAGAGAAAAATTTTGATAAAACTATTTAAATTTTGTATAAAAATAATAATATTAATAGTAATATTTTATGTATTATTTAAAATAGTAAATATTCAAGATATAATACTAAAGAATATATATCCAAAAGAATATGAACAACAAGTAACTACATATTCAGAAATGTATAATGTAGACGAAAACTTAATATATGCAATAATAAAAGCAGAAAGCAACTTTGATCCAAATGCTGTGTCAAACAAAGACGCAAGAGGCCTAATGCAACTTATGTATGACACAGCAGCAGATGTTGCCAAAATAGTAGAAATAGAAATAAATGAACAAAATCTGCTAGAGCCAGAAATAAATATAAACTTAGGCACAAAATATATATCTATGCTAATAGAAAAATACGAAAATATAGAAGTAGCACTAGCAGCATATAATGCAGGAAGCGGAAATGTAGACAAATGGATTGCAGAAAACACAATAAAAGCAGACGGCTCAAACATAGAAAATATACCATTTAAAGAAACCAATAATTATGTAAGAAAAATCCTCCGCGACTACAAAATATACAAGCAAATTTACTAAGATTATTAATCATGGCTTTTAGTACAGCTAAAAAGAGAGCGGTTATATATACCGCTCTTTAAAATGTAAAAACAAATTTTTAAATTGCAAAGCTTGTAATGAGTAAAAAAATATTATATAATATATGCTAGGAGATTTTAGTTTAGGAGAGGAAAATGAGAAAAAAATGGCAATTTTATAATGTAGATAAAGAAGAAGTAGAAAAAATAGCAAAAAAATACAATATTAACAAACTGTTAGCAACAATATTATCAAATAGAGGAATAGTTAATCCACAAGACATAGAAATATTTTTAAAACCAACAAGATACAACTTCCATGACCCATTTTTAATGCCAGACATGGAAATAGCAGTAGATAGAATAATAAAAGCCATACAAAACAAACAACAAATAATAATATATGGAGACTATGATGCAGACGGAATAACAAGTACAACAGTACTAAAAACATTTTTAGAAGAAAGAGGCTTACATATTGCAACATATATTCCAAATAGACTAGACGAAGGCTATGGGCTAAACAATGCAGCATTAGACAAAATAGCACAAGGAAACTATGACTTAATGATAACAGTAGACTGTGGAATATCTGCAATTTCAGAAATAGAATATGCAAACAATTTAGGAATAGAAACAATAATAACAGACCACCACGAGCCAGGAGAAAACATACCAAATGCACTAGCAGTAGTAGATGCAAAAAGAAAAGACAGTGTATATCCATGTAGAGACTTAGCAGGAGTAGGAGTTGTATTTAAACTTATACAAGCAATAAGCATAAAATTACAATTAGAAGAAAAAGAATATTTAAAATACCTAGACATAGTTTGTGTAGGCACAATATCAGACATAGTACCATTAGTAGACGAAAATAGAGTAATTGCAAAACTTGGTTTAATGCTAGTAGAACAAACAAGAAATTTAGGTCTAAAATCAATATTAAATTATTCTGGTTATAAAAAAATAGATTCAAATACAATATCATTTGGAGTAGCACCACGAATAAATGCGTCAGGAAGAATGGGACACCAAGAAGATGCACTAAAATTATTTTTAGAAAAAAACATAAATAAAGTAAACGAATTAACCCAAAAACTAAATTTATATAATATAAAAAGACAAGAAATAGAAAAAAACATATATAACGAAGCAGTAGAAAAAATAGAAAAAAATAAATTATACAACAATAATGTAATAGTAGTATCAGGAGAAGGTTGGCACCATGGAGTTATAGGAATAGTTGCATCTAAAATTACAGAACTATATTTTAAGCCAAGTATATTGCTATGTTTTGAAGACGGCATAGGTACAGGTTCTGGTAGAAGTATACCAGGTTTTGACCTACACCAAGCACTAAGCAAATGCAGTAACAACCTACAAAAATTTGGTGGACATGCAATGGCTGTTGGTGTAACAATACAAAAAGAAAATCTAAAAAAATTTGCAGACCAAATAGAACAAATAGCAGAGCAAAGTAATATAAAAGAAATAGAACCAATAATAAACATAGATGCCGAAGTAAACTTAGACGAAGTAACAATAGACTATGTAGAAAGTCTGCAAAAACTAGAGCCATTTGGAGAAGGCAACAAAGTACCATTATTTGCATTTAGAAACTTAAAAATAGACTCAATAAGAGCAATATCAGAAGGCAAGCATTTAAAATTAGTATTAAAAAATAGCAATAATTTAATAAATGCAATAGGATTTAATATAGGAAGTTTGGCAGAAGAATATAAAATAGGCGACAAAGTAGATGTTGTTGGAGTACTAGAAATAAACACATTTAATGGAGTAAAAAGTATACAAATAAATTTAAAAGATATAATGAAATCGTTATAATAAATTGGGGAAGTGGTAAATATTATGACACAAGAAAAAGAAGAAATTACAATTCAAGATGTAATTGCTAAAAAGAAACAAATATCAAGAAGAGTTGATAGTAAGTTAATAATGAAGGCATACAACTTTGCAAAAGACCATCATGGAGACCAAAAAAGAAGATCAGGTGAACCATATATAATTCACCCTCTTAATGTTGCATATATTTTAGCAGGAGTAGGCTTAGATGATGCGACTATTTGTGCTGCACTATTACACGACATAGTAGAAGATACAGAAGTAACACACGAAGAACTAACAGAAGTATTTGGCCTAGAAATTGCAGAAATGGTAGCAGGTGTAACAAAACTTGGAACAATGCCATTTTATTCATTAGAAGAAAAACAAGTAGAAGATTACAGAAAAATGTTTTTAGCAATGGGAAAAGACATAAGAGTAATAATAATAAAATTAGCAGATAGGCTTCATAATATGAGAACATTAAAATATTTAGCACCAGAAAGACAAATAGCAAATGCAAAAGAAACAATGGAAATATATGCACCACTTGCCAATAGATTAGGATTATATTCTTTAAAATGGGAATTAGAAGATTTATCATTTAAATATTTATACCCAAAAGAATATCACGAACTAGTAGAAGGAATAAACAAAAAAAGAGAAGAAAGACTACAATTTATAGAAAAAATAATGGAAGATATACGAGTACAACTAAAAAAACAAAGAATATCTGCAGAAGTAACAGGAAGAGCAAAACATTTATATAGTATATATAGAAAAATGAAAAGAGACAATAAAACATTAGACCAAATATATGACTTATTTGCACTTAGAATATTAGTAAACACAGTAAAAGACTGTTACCTAGTATTAGGAATAGTACATGACCTATATAGCCCGATGCCAGGCAGATTTAAAGACTATATATCTGTACCAAAACCAAATATGTATCAATCTATACACACAACATTATTAGGAGAAAAGGGTACACCATTTGAAGTACAAATACGTACATGGGAAATGCACAAAGTTGCAGAATATGGTATAGCAGCACACTGGGCATATAAAGAAGCAAACTTTATGGGTAGAGGAAAACAAAATGTAAAAGTAGAAGAAGACAAACTAGCATGGCTACGCGAAAGCTTAGAATGGCAAAGAGAAATGCAAGACCCACAAGAATTTTTAGAAACACTAAAAACAGAATTATTCGAAGACGAAGTATATGTATTTACACCAAAAGGAGCAATAAAAGTATTACCAAGAGGAGCAACCTCAATAGATTTTGCATATTCAATCCATGCAGAAATAGGTCACCATATGGTAGGCTGTAAAATAAACAGTAAAATGATGCCGATACTTACACCATTAAAAAGCGGAGACATAGTAGAAATAATAACATCAGAAAATTCAAAAGGACCAAGTAGAGACTGGCTAAAATTTGTAAAAAGCTCAAGTGCTAAAAACAAAATACAACAATGGTTTAAGAAAAACGAAAAAGCAGAAAACATAGAAAAGGGAAAAGACTTAATAGACAAAGAAGTAAAAAGAATAAAAATACCACATGGCGATTTATTTAAAGAAGAATATGTAAAAGCAATGCAAGAAAGATACAATTATAAAAACCTAGACGAAATGTACGCAGCAGTTGGGTTTGGAGCAATGAGCCCTGTAAAAATAATAGCAAGACTTTTAATGGAATACCGTAAAGAACACAAAGAAGAAAACATAGAAGAAAAAATAGAAGAGCTTTCTAAAGAAAAGGCACATAAACCAAAATCGTCAAGTTCAGGAATAATAGTAAAAGGTATAGACAATTGTTTAGTAAAACTTTCTAAATGCTGTAACCCATTACCAGGTGACGAAATAATAGGTTATATAACAAGAGGAAGAGGAGTTTCAGTCCATAGAAAAGACTGTGTAAATGTAAAAGACCTATTAACAGAAGAAAACAGAATGATAGATGTAGAATGGGTAAAAGAAAAACAAGCAATATACAATGTAGATATCGAAGTTTTAGCAAATGACAGAGATGGACTTTTAGCAGACATATTACAAAGAATTGGAGAAACAAAAGTACATCTTATGGGAGTTAATACTAAAACAACTAAACAACGAATTGCAATAATAGGAATAAGCTTAGAAGTAGAAAATTTACAAGAGCTAAACAAAGTATTACGTTTTATAAGACAAGTAGAAAGTGTATATGAGGTTAAAAGAAAAAAATAAAAACAACAGAAAGGATGAAATAAATGAGCAAAATAGAGCCAAAAACATTGCCAGGCTTTATGGAATTATTGCCAAATGAGCAGATTCTATTTAATCAGATAAAAGCAAAAATAGAAAATGTATATAATAAATATGGCTTTTTGCCAATAGACACACCAATTATAGAATCTGCAGAAGTTCTTTTAGCAAAAGCAGGAGGAGAAACAGAAAAGCAAATATACCGCTTTAACAAAGGAGAAGCGGACCTAGCATTAAGGTTTGACCTAACAGTTCCACTTGCTAAATATGTAGCAAAAAACTATGGCAATTTAAGTTTTCCATTTAGAAGATACCAAATAGGCAAAGTGTATAGAGGCGAAAAGGCACAAAAAGGTAGATACCGCGAGTTTTATCAATGTGATGTAGACATTATAGGAGATGGAACTTTAAGTATATTAAATGATGCAGAATTGCCAAGTATTATTTATAATATTTTTAAAGACCTAGGGTTTGAAGATTTTACTATTTGTATAAACAACAGAAAAATATTAAATGGATTATTCGAAAGTTTAAACTTAACACAAAAATCTACAGAAATATTAAGAATAATAGATAAAATAGACAAAATTGGAAAAGAAAAAGTAATAATAGAACTACAAAAACTAGAGTTACAAGAAAATGCAATAAATACAATAATAAACTTTATACAAATAACTGGTACAACACAAGAAATAATAACAAAACTAAAAGAATTAAAAATAGAAAACGAAACATTTAAAATAGGATTAGAAGAACTAGAAAGTGTTGCAAAATATGTATTAGCATTTGGTGTACCACAAAGCAATTTTAAAATAGACCTAACAATAGCAAGAGGCTTAGATTATTACACAGGCACAGTATATGAAACATTTTTAAATAATTACAGAGAAATAGGTAGTGTATGTTCTGGTGGAAGGTACGAAAACTTAGCAGAATATTATACAGACAAAAAATTGCCAGGAGTTGGCGTTTCTATAGGTTTAACAAGATTATTTTATAAGTTAAATGAGCTAGAGTTAATAAAAGCAGAAAAAAAATCTATATCAGATGTATTAATAATAGATATGGAAACACAAGATACTACATATTTAAAATTAGCAAATGAGTTAAGAGCACAAGGGATTAATACAGAAGTATTTTTAAATAACAAAAAATTAAAAGCTAAATTTAAATATGCAGATAAGTTACAAATACCGTATGTAATTATAATTGGAGAAGATGAGCTACAAGCAAATAAAGTTAAAGTAAAAAATATGCAAACAGGGGAAGAAAAGCTAGTAGAAAACAATGCTAAAATAATAGCAGATAATTTAAAATAATATAGAATATTTATAATTGCACAAACATATAATTTTATATAGCAAAGGACAAGGAGAATTATATGTTTAATATTACAGTTATAAATATAAAAGATATAATAAAATATCTAGTAACCTTTACACTAATTATTGTTATAATTGTAGGGATTACTAGATATTTAATTGGATTAAAAGATAATGCAAATATTAGTAATGAATTAAATAGTAAAATAAATTTTATATCACAAAATAGTTTTTTAGCATGCTTGGACGAAACTTTGCCTTCAATAGAGCATACTAACGAAGAAATAAATAAAATAGCAAGCGAAGATGATGAAGAGCAAGGTGATATTTTGCACAAAATTTTACAAGTGGAGCTTGCACAAATAGATGCAAAGCAAGAAGAAGTACCACAAAATACAGCTGTTGCAGAAAATACTACAGAGCAACCACAAGAACAAAGTAGTACAGAGCAAAAAACAGAGGTTGTTACACAAAATCCAATTGCAAGTAATCCAACAAATACATATGGAGCAGTACAATTAAAAAACGAAACAGGTTATTCTATAACACCAGAAATGCTAGTACCAGATGTAGAGGTAAATAAGTCTAATATAGTTATTTTCCACACACATACTTGCGAAAGCTATACAGCAACAGAGCAAAATCCATATACACCAACTGGTACATATAGAACAACAGATTTAAATTATACAGTTGCAAGGGTAGGAGATGAGCTTACAAATTATTTAACACAATATGGCTATAATGTAGTGCATGATAAAACATATCATGATTATCCTGCTTATTCTGGTTCATATAATCGTTCTTTAGAAACAGTACAAAATATATTAGCTCAAAATCCGTCAGATATTGTTATAGATTTACACAGAGATGCAATTGGCAGTAATAGTAATTATGCACCAACTGTAAGAATTGGCGAAGATTATGCTGCACAGCTAATGTTTGTTATTGGTACAAATGGAGGTGGTTTGTGGCACCCTAATTGGAACCAAAATTTAAAGTTTGCAATTAAGATACAAGAAAAGGCAGAAGAGATGTACCCTGGGTTATTTAAGCCAATTATTTTACGTAATTCTAGGTATAATCATCATTTGGCAAAAGCGGCATCTATTATAGAGGTTGGTGCAACTGGTAATACATTAGAGCAGTGTATGACTAGTATGAAGTATTTAGCAGGAGTAATGCATGAGGCAATGCAGTAGTTATCATTGGGTCATTTTTTTGAAAATAATTGTAAAACCTCTTAATTTAAATACCAAAAGATAATATATAATATTTCAAAATTTTCTCGGCTTTGTAAGTGTTGTAATGTCTAAAAATTAATACAAAAAGATTACATCAAAAACTATAATTTGTTATTTATGTAAAAGTTTTGCTTTATTAAAAAGTGTTTAAAGCCCAAATTTTTTTATATTTTTAATGAATTTTAAATAAATAAATGTTATAATGCTTATATAATATTAAATTATGCAGATGCTGTCTGCACAATTAGGAAAATATAAACAGCTAAATGTATAAAAAATACAAAAAATCAAAAATGAAAAGAGTGATTATATGGAAGAAAATAAAATGCTAGGAAGAGACTTTAAACAAATTGTAGAAAATATAAAAAGTGAAATTTATAAAACACAAACTTTAATAATGAGCGATGCGAATAAAAGGCTAATAGATTTATATTATTATGTGGGAAAATTAGTATATGAAAAATCTTC